>CALMOO010000853.1 GCA_937871705.1 uncultured Hymenobacter sp. | reverse complement strand
GGTAATGCCCCCGAAGTATTTGGGCTGCGCGCTACCCATAATTTCCTGGTCAGCCGCCGTGATAACGCCATCCCCATTCAGGTCCTTGAACTTGATGTCACCGGGCCGGGTCGATGGGGTTTGGTAAGTAGCCGAAGCACTGCCTGTAGAGCTTGCAGCAGTAGCATTCAGGGCGTTGATTTCATCTTGCGACTGGAAGATATGGTCTACCCGATAGCCATAGAATGCGCCGAGCGGCTCCCCTACCTTCAAGCGGCTTGCAAAGCCGTAGCCTACCCCCGTGGGGCTGGGGTCTGAAAGAGCCGTTACCTTATTGCGATTGAAGGAGATGTTGAAGTTGGTAGTCCAACCAAAACTATCACCATTGCCTGCCATGTTTACTGTCGTCAGCGCCAGTTCCAAGCCTTTGTTTTGCAGCGCCCCTACGTTCGCATTGTAGCTTGGGTAGCCCGTATCGAGTGCTAGATTATAGGGCAACAATAGGTCGCTCGTCACCCGCTTGTAGACATCGGCCGACAGGTAAATGCGGTTTTGCAGCGTAGCGATATCCAAGCCGATGTTGTAGTTCTCCGTACTTTCCCAACCAAGGTTAGTGTTAGCCAACTGATTGGGAGCTAGGCCACCCTGCCCCTGGTAGTTATAGCCTACCCCGATTAGACCAACCCCTGGGAAGTCAGCATTGGTTATCGTACCAAAATTGTTGTTACCGGTTTTGCCATAGCTAGCCCGCAGCTTTAACTCCGATAACGCTGTCTGGTCTTTGAGAAAGCTCTCATCAACCACCCGCCAGCCTGCCGACACCGCCGAGAAATAGCCAATGCGGTTGTCTGCGCCTAGGTTAGAAGAGTTATCCCGCCGTATGGACCCACCTAGCAAGTAGCGTCCTTTATAAGCGTAGTTTACTTTAATCAATTGGCTAAACAAGGTGCTGCTAGTTGCAAACGAAGTAGCGTTCGTCTTATTAGCACCCGCTGACAGAAGTTGGATAGCATTGCTGGGGAAACCAGTGGCTTCGGCAAAGATGCTGCTATAGTTGGTTCGCTGGTACTCTACCACGCCAAGCGCAGTCAGCGAGTGGTCAGTGCCGAACGTATGAGAATAGTTGAAAGCGCTAATGTGGTTAAAACGAGGCTGTTGCAGAGAAGCTGCCGTAGCATCACCATTTACCGAGGCACCAGCGTTAGTAATGGTGGGGTAGAAACGGTCATCGCGCTCATATAAATAATCGAGGCTGAACGTAGCCCGGTAGCGAAAATCCTTGATAAGCTCAAACTCAGTGTATTGGCTAGCAAGTAACCGGTTATCAGTCGATTTGATAATCGGGATATTGGCCGCCACAACAGGATTCTCTAGCGAGCCGTTCTTATAGTAAGTTCCATCGGTATTGTAGATGGGTAGGTCAGTAGCGTAGAGCCGAGCTGTCGTGAGCACCCCGTAGATGCTGTTATCATTGTTGATGCGGTTGTTGACTGCTGAACTTAGGCCAATGGACAGGCCCATGCGAATCTTGCTCGTCAAGTTATTGTCCAGCGACAAACGCGCGCTAGCCCGGTTGTAGCCTGAGCCTACCAAGGTACCTTGTTGGTCGAAATCATTTATCGACAAGCGATAGCGCGACTTGTCCGTGCCACCCGAGAAGGTTAGCGCGTAGTTATTAATAGGAGCCGTGCGTAGCACTTGGCTCACCCAGTCGGTGGTAGGAGCCGTGCTAGGATTCTGAAATTGACTTAGTGGCCGAATGGCCCCAGTGTTTGTGTAAGAGTACACGTTGTTCGTTAGCGTGCGGGTTCCAGCAGTTGCACGGAAAGTGTAAGCTGTTGCTTCAGCGAGGCTTGCGTATTTAACAGGACCTGCGGCATTGCTACCTACCGTTACAGAACCGTCGGCGTTAACCCCGTAGTAGTTGGCTACCTCATCCAAAAAAAGCTGTGTCTGTTGCGGACCGTTTATCACTTGGGGCCGCTTCCATACCGACGATGCACCGGTATAGTATTGCAGGTCTACTTGGGTTTTCCCAGCTTGGCCGCGTTTGGTCGTAATGATTACTACACCGTTAGAACCTCGGGAGCCGTAGACAGCGGCGGCCGCCGCATCTTTCAACACTTCAATCGTGGCAATATCGTTAGGGTTCAGGTCGCTCAAACCATTAGTAGTCTGATTACCTGTGCCTAGCTGCGAGGTACCACCTATATTAATAGGCAGCCCATCTACCACGTACAGCGGCTCACTGCTAGCCAAAATAGAAGCGGCTCCCCGAACACGTACCGAAATAGCGGAACCCGGTGCTCCGGAGTTCTGCGACACTTGCACGCCAGCTGCCCGGCCTTGTAAAGCTTGGTCAACGCCAGTCACAGGCTGGTCCCTATACTGGGCAGAACTAACAGTAGCTATCGAGCCCGTTAACTCACGCCGGGTTACTTGCTCACCATAGCCTAGTACTACTACCTCGCCTAGTTCCTTTTTATCAGTTGCCAGCGCTACATCTATAGTGGTGCGGCTCCCAACTACTACTTCCTGCGTCACCATACCGATAGAGCTAATCACCAGTGTGCTCCCTGTTTCCGGTACATTCAGAGTAAATCGTCCATCAGCACTAGAGGAAATTCCGGTTGTGGTACCTTTTAGCAAAATGGTTGCTCCTGGCAGGCCTTCACCAGTTACTTGGTCAGTTACCCGTCCCGATACTGCCCGCGTCTGCGCCAGCACCGTTTGAAAAAGCGTCAACATGAGTACTAAACTCAGTAGTAGGATTCTTTTCATTGAGTGTGAAAAAAAGTGAATAAAATAAAAAATGTGACTATTTGCTAAAGCAAAAGCGGAAGAAAGTGAGCCGCAAGATAATGCGTAAGTAAAACAATTGTAAAGATTTTTACGAGCAGGACTAAGTTTCTTAATTATATAAAATATGCTAATTACTATTCAATAAATCTTGTTTGCTATGTCATTACTAAGCTTTATAAACTGAACAGCACTAATCTGCTGTCTACACCTATTCTATTAGCAACATGGGCTATTTAGGGGGTAGTCACGGCATGCTAGTACCCTTTTTCACCCAGAGAGGTCATTTAGTAAAGGTTTACGCTTACTAAACGCTTTCTAGATGATGTACGAAAGTTGATAAGCTCGCACTCTTTGCAACTAAATACATATCATTTGCCTACCGCTTTTGCTCCTACCCCTACTCCGAGCAGTTCTTCGGTTAGAGTACGTAATCGCCACTTGCAGCTGGTTCCACCTCCTAGATATAATATACTGAGTAGTGAGCTGACCTAATATGCGCTGTGCAGAGTGTGTTAGTTGACGTAACCCACGAAGCTAGCTGCTTTACGCCAAAGCTCCCTGCGCGGATTCACTATCCATATTAGACGCTAAATGCGCTCAGCTTGGGGCAGAAGTTACCTTGTGATTCGTCCCGTTTGTGGGGTTGACTAAGTGTCAGCACAGCCTCCGCTCTAGGCAGTTACGCTAATACCCATCTACTATGGCCAACTTAGCAGAAGCCTGACTTAAACCAGTCGAGTCTTTTAATTAATGCTTCCGCAAGCACTGGTAGTTGTATTCTGCTTGAGTTTATAATCTGCGTACCCTAGAACCAATTACTCTATATTTATTCAACTCGGTTTAGTACTTCGTTTGCTTCAATCTTGAATTATAAACAACTTGCTAACAATGCGTACTATAGCGCCCGAGCTATATTCAGGTTATTTTTTTGCAAGAATATCTGCTATTGATTGAAATTTATGCAATATCTTGCCCATTCAATCCGGCGGATTGAAGCATAAATTTTTACCATTATCCCTAATTTCTCTTTATGAGACAATTTACCCTCTTAGTCATTTTGCTGATGACAGGTCTGTTTCATCAGGCCTTTGCGCAAAATAGGAGCATTTCCGGTCGGGTAACTGACCGTAGTAACAACCAAGGCTTGCCTGGTGTGACGGTGCTGGTAAAGGGAACTACGCTCGGCGCAGCTACCAACAACGACGGAACTTTCGCCCTGAGTGTTCCCACAACCGCTACTACCCTCGTATTTAGCTTTGTTGGTTACACCACAATTGAGGAACCAATTGGTAGTGGCACTATAAATGTGTCATTAGCCTCTGATGCTAAGCAGTTGAACGAAGTAGTAGTTACGTCGCTCAACGTTGAAAGAACCCGTAACTCGCTCCCTTATTCAGCTACTGTAGTAGAAGGACAGCAGGTAACAATTGCTCGGAATCCTAACGCTATCAATGGCCTATCTGGCAAAGTAGCGGGCGTACAGGTTCGCCAGAGCAACACGCTAGGCGGCTCTACCAACCTCCTGATTCGGGGCACGAAATCGATTACGGGTAATAACCAGCCATTGTTCGTAGTAGATGGGGTACCGATTAGCAATGCTAACACGAACTCCAGCACCCAGCAGACCGGTGGTGGGGGATATGACTATGGTAACGCCGCAGCTGACATCAACCCTGATGACATTGCCACGATGACTATCTTGAAGGGAGCCGCTGCAACTGCGCTTTATGGCGAGCGCGCAGGCAACGGGGTTATACTTATCACTACTAAGAAGGGTCGCCAGGGCCTTGGGGTAACTATCAACGCCGGCATTACCGCAGGGCGAATTGATAAGAGCACTTTCATTAAATATCAGAAGGAGTATGGTGCTGGCTACGGTCCTTACTTCGAACAGGAAGATATTGATGGTGATGGCATTAAAGATAACTACAACCAGCTGAGTGCCGATGCCTCTGTTGGCCCGCGCTTTGACCCCAATTTGCAGGTATACCAGTGGAATGCTTTCCAGCCAGGTAGCAACCACTTCGGCCAGAAGACTGCTTGGGTAGCTGCTGACAATGACCCTTCTACTTTCTTCAAAACTGCACTGACGCTGAATAATAGTGTTACCATTGACGGTGGTAACGATAAGGGCACTTTTAAGCTTGGCTATAATAGCGTTATCGACAAAGGGGTTCTACCCAATAGCCAGGTAAATAAGAACGTAATCAACTTTGCTGGCTCGTTGAACCTGACGCCTCGTTTGGTCGCTAGCGCTACTGTTAACTTCTCAGTAGTAAATGGTAAAGGACGTTACGGCACCGGCTACAGCGGCAGCTATAGCGAGAACCAAATGACCAATTTCCGGCAGTGGTGGCAGACTAACGTTGACATGAAGGAATTGCAGCAAGCATATGAGTATCAAGGGCTCAACGCTAGCTGGAACTTGACCGGTCCTGGTTCATCTACTGCTCAGTACTGGAACAACCCTTACTGGTCACGAGCAAAGAGCTTTGAAACTGACGCTCGTTACCGCACCTTCGGCAACGTTGCTCTTACATACAAGGCAACCGATTGGTTTAATGTGCTAGGCCGCGTAACCCTAGACTCGAATGATGACCTGCAAGAAGAACGCTTAGCCTATGGTGCCGTAGGTGTGCCAGGCTACAACCGCTTCAATCGCACTTACCGCGAAGCTAACTTCGACCTAATTGGTAATTTCAAGGCTCGTATTACAGAAAAAATCAGCTTTACAGGCTTGGTCGGTGCTAACATGCGTCGCCAGTCGACTAAGTCAATTTATGCTGCGACTAACGGTGGCCTCGTCATCCCTGAGTTTTACGCCCTGTCAAACAGCGTCTCTCCTATACTTGCACCAACTGAAACTGATGTACGGCAGGCAGTTGATGGGGTATTCGCCAACGCTACCTTCGGTTTCCGCGATATGGTGTTTCTTGACTTGACGGCTAGAAGAGACCAATCTTCTACTCTACCCAAAGCCAATAATGCTTACTTCTATCCTTCGGCAGCACTAGGCTTCGTTTTCTCTGAACTGACTAAGGAAACTGCTCCTTGGCTATCTTACGGTAAGGTGCGGGGCAACTACGCAGAAGTTGGCAACAGTGCTAGTCCTTATAGCATATCCGATGTCTATGACAAGCCCACTGCCTTCGGCTCGGTAGCCCTTTTCTCGGTGCCAAACGTTAAAAATAATCCTAACCTCAAGCCCGAACGCACGAAAAGCGCTGAAATTGGTATAGAGACAGCGTTGCTGAATAGCCGCTTGGGCTTAGAGGCAAACGTGTATCAGTCGAATAC
>CALMOO010000852.1:662-1734 GCA_937871705.1 uncultured Hymenobacter sp. | reverse complement strand
ACTTAACCGTCACATCTTCCAATAAAACCCGCTTGCCGTAGCGCCAGCTCACGTTGGTCGTCGAAATCATCTAAGCTAGAATAAAAACCAGAAACAGCCCCGCAAAAATACGTCAGCAGGCCGCCAATAGAAATCGGCTACCCTAAGCTACTCACTTCCTTAACATGCCCGCGGCCCGATTCGTGCCGCAGCAGGGCACAACATCAGGCGCCTAAATACAGTATAGCACATTAGCTTACTGCTAACATCTCTTTTTTAATCATCTTACTTTCTGTCATGGCTGCCGCTAATGTTAACACCACTTCCCCATCTCCCGGGTCAAACATTACTCCCGAACGAAATGGCTTTCAAATAGGCCTTATCACGGCCGCTGTGTTGTGTGTTTATACGCTGGCTGCGGCCCTGCTGGGCTTCTTCTCCCACGTAGAAGCTGGTAGCCTCGATGTCCTCATTTTAATCACCGGCTGCACGTTGGCCATCCGGCGCTTCCGCCAGCTCAAAGGCGACAAAATGAGCTACCTGGGTGGCTACGGCACGGGCATTCTTACTACCATGATTGCTTCCGCAATCCTGGGCTTGTTTTTCATCGTGCTCAGCGCAGCTATGCCTAAGGCCTTGGACCTGACGCAAGTAGAAAACTTATTTGGCTTTGACTTATCAGTTGTTATCGCTTTTCTGGCTATTATTCTGATGGGGTCGATGACCGGGGTAATTACCTCCCTCGTAGCCATGCAGTACTTTAAAGTGCAGGTTTCTGACCCGCTCCACTTAATGGACGAAGCCTAGGCTATTCAACCACTTTCCCTACACAAAGGCCCGCCTGACCAAAGTAGTCAGGCGGGCCTTTGTGTAGAGCGCGAGCACCGGCTTCAGCTCTGCGGGGGGGGTAGGGCAAACGGCACGAACTGCGTTACGTCGCCGCCAAAGCGGTGAATCTCCCGAATAATGGTGCTGCTGATAGCCGCCAGCATGGGCGAGGTAATGAGAAACACGGTTTCCAGGGCCGGGTTGACGTGGCGGTTGGCTTGGGCAATGGTGTTTTCGTACTCAAAATCAGTGGTATTACGCAAGC
>CALMOO010000852.1:0-652 GCA_937871705.1 uncultured Hymenobacter sp. | reverse complement strand
TCTTGGCGCTCACCCCTTCCTCAGCGACGGCGTGGTAGCGGGCGCCGGCTTCGGGGGCAAAGTCGGCCGTGAGGCCCCGGTAGCTGCGTACCGATACGCGCGGTTCGTCGCCAAAAAGCTCGTCTATCTGCGCCACCATCCACTCCACGGGCAGGTAGCGCTGCTTGCTACTGTTGTTGCCCAAGGCAATAATCACCTCGTCAAACAGCTCGACGCCCCGCCGCACTACATCGAGGTGGCCGTTGGTAAACGGGTCGAACGAGCCGGGGAAAAGCGCGATTTTTTTCATTTAACAGGTATCATTTAACAATAGCGCTTGAGCTTCAATTATTCGCTGTGAATCACTTGTCATCATAACGAATGCCTGCGCTTCGCAAGAGCTTGTTAAATGATAATTGATACCTGATTAAACGAAAACTTATTGGCAGAACGCCAGGCTGAATAAATCGAAGTGGCGGCACTCGGCCAATTCGTTGAGGCGGTAGCAATAGTGCAAGCCAAACGGGCGCGAGCCGAAGCGCAGGTAGCGCACATAAGTGCTCAGTAGCCGGAAGGTAGCCGAGTCGGACGCCAGCTCGCCCCAGATGGTGACCACATCCTGGTCGGGGTTGAAGCCCAGCTCTTGCATCACCAGGATGGTATAATAAACCAC
>CALMOO010000851.1:1327-2313 GCA_937871705.1 uncultured Hymenobacter sp. | reverse complement strand
CGTTTGTGGGCCTCGACCCGCTGCCCATTTGCCACGGCCTCACGGTGGGCGAGCTGGCCCAGATGCTGAACGGTGAGAAATGGCTGGCCGGCGGCCGCACCTGCCGCCTGCACGTGGTGCCCATGAGCGGCGGCTACACTCACGCCCTACCCTACCCCCTGCCCGTGCGGCCCTCGCCCAACCTGCCCACGGCGCGGGCAGTGGCTCTCTACCCCTCGGTGTGCCTGCTTGAGGGCACTAATGTGAGCGTGGGGCGTGGCACCGAGCGACCCTTCGAGGTCATTGGAGCGCCGACGCAGCCGGCTACGCGGCCCTATCAGTTTACGCCCCGGCCCAATGCGGGCTCCCCTACCCCCCCCCCCAATGGCCAGCTCTGCTACGGCCTCGACCTGCACCAGCCCGGCCCGCAGGAGCCGGCCGAGTTTTTTACGTTGAAGTATCTGCTTGATTTCTATCAGCAAAGCACCGATAAGCCGCATTTCTTTACGAAGTATTTCGAGCAGTTGGCCGGCACTGACTCGCTGCGAGCCCAAGTGGTGGCCGGGCGCTCGGAAGCGCAGATTAGGGCGAGCTGGCAGCCCGCGCTGGGGCGCTTTAAGCTGCTGCGCAAGAAGTATTTGCTTTATCCGGAGAAGTGAGAGGTGGTTTAGCTTGTATCTAGAGCAATGATGCCCGTGATGCTAAGCTTGTCGAAGTATTTCTACCACGGGTGTAGTCTCAACGGTTGGGTTTACGCTCGTGGTAGCGATGCTTCGACAAGCTCAGCATGACGTTCTTTCAAAGTATATAAAGTCTACCTTAAGCATATGCCTGAGCCTTTGCGTCTGATTTTTATGGGCACCCCCGATTTTGCGGTTCCTACCCTCGAGACGCTGCTGACGCTGCCCGAAGCGCACGTAGTGGCCGTTATTACGGCGCCTGACCGGCCCGCGGGCCGGGGCCGCCAGCTACAAGCTTCGGCCGTGAAGGAAGCCGCTCTGGCGCAC
>CALMOO010000851.1:0-1317 GCA_937871705.1 uncultured Hymenobacter sp. | reverse complement strand
ACGGCTTGCCCGTGTTGCAGCCTACTAACCTGAAAGACCCGGCTTTTCAGGCCGAGCTACGCGGCTACGCGGCCGATTTGCAGGTGGTGGTAGCGTTCAGGATGCTACCCGAAACGGTGTGGAACATGCCGCGGCTGGGCGCGGTCAACATTCACGCCTCGCTGCTGCCGCAGTACCGGGGGGCGGCCCCTATCAACTGGGCCCTGATGCACGGTGACCAAGAAACGGGCGTGACAAGCTTTTTTCTGCGCCACGAGATTGATACGGGCGACCTTATTCTGCAAGACAAAATCGCGATTGACCCCACCGATGACTTTGGCTCTTTGTATGATAAGCTGAAGGTGGTTGGCGCGGCTTTGGCCCGGCGCACGGTGGCGGCCATCGCGGCGGGCACCGCGCCCAGCATTCCGCAGCCCACTACCCCCGACCTGCGCCCTGCCCCTAAGCTCACGAAGGAAACCGGCCTGCTCGACTTCAACCGCCCCGCTGCTGAGCTGGTACACCAGGTGCGGGGCCTAGCGCCCGCCCCCGCCGCTTACACTACCCTGCCCGACGGGCGCGGCCTCAAGGTATACCGGGCGCAGGCTGTGCCCGCTACCGACGAAGCTACCCCTGGTACCTGGGCCACCGATGGGCGCCACTACCTGCGCGTGCGCGCCGCCGATGGCTGGCTCGACCTGCTTGACGTACAAGCAGAGGGCAAGAAGCGCATGCACACTGCCGACTTCTTGCGGGGTAGTAAACTAGTTTTTTAATGTATGGTATCGCTCGTAGTAGCTGCGGCTGAAAATGGTATTATCGGTAGCAATGGCCAGCTGCCTTGGGGCCGCCTGCCGGCCGACCTGCGGCATTTTAAGGAACTCACCCTGGGCCACCCGGTCATTATGGGCCGCAAGACTTACGATAGTATTGGCCGGGCGCTGCCCAAGCGGGCTAACTTGGTGGTGACGCGCCAGCCTGGCTGGGCGGCACCCGGCTGCGAAGCCGCCGTGTCGGTGCTGGCCGCCCTGGCCCGCGCCCACGAATTGGCTGGCCCCGAGGGGGTAGTCTGCATCATTGGTGGTGGCGAGATTTATCGCCAGGCCCTACCGGCCGCCGACACGGTGTACCTGACCGAAGTGCACCATGCCTTTGAGGGCGATGCGAGCTTCCCTACCCTCCCGCTTGCCGACTGGCGCGAAACAGCCCGACAGCGCTACGAAGCTGATGCCGAAAATCCCTACCCCTACAGTTTTGTGACCCTGCAACGGCGATAAGTGAGTTGGTGGATTGTCATTGCGAACCGGCAAAGCAATCGCCCCAGCATGAGGCTAGAAC
>CALMOO010000850.1 GCA_937871705.1 uncultured Hymenobacter sp. | reverse complement strand
CGTCCCCGAACAGCGCGCCGACCCCGCCGGCGAGCCGTACAGGGCGCAAGGGTCGAGGTTGCCTTGCAGAGTTTTGCCGGGCGCCTGCTGGCGCGCCTGGGCCGGCGACTGGTTCCAGTCGAGGCCAATGGTGCGGCAGGGCGATTTGGCAAAATCCTCGACCGCCCACCATGCGCCTTTGGCAAACACCGTAACGGGCACCAGCGGCGCCAGTGCCGCGCTGATGCGGCTGATGTAGGCCACCGAGAACTCGGCGTAGTGCGCGGGCGGCAGGATGCCAGCCCACGAGTCAAACACCTGCACGAGGTCGGCCCCGGCCGCCACCTGCGCTTGCAGATAGGCAATGGTGGTGACGGTAATTTTTTCCAGCAGCTGATGCGCCAAGGCAGGCTCTTGGTACAGCATCCGGCGGGCCTTACTGAAGGTTTTGGAGCCGTGGCCCTCCACCATATAGGCCAGAATAGTCCAGGGCGCGCCCGCAAAGCCGATGAGCGGCACCCTACCCCCCAGCTCGCGCTTGGTGATGCGCAAGGCTTCGAGCACGTAGCCGAGGTGCTCTTCAGGATTGGCCACGCGCAGCTTTTCGACGTCGGCGGCGCTCTTCACCACTTCCGGGAAGAAAGGTCCGCGGGCTTCTACCATCTCGTAGGTGAGGCCCATAGCTTCAGGCACTACCAGGATGTCGGAGAAAATAATGGCCGCATCGACATCGAGCGCGTCGACGGGTTGGATGGTGACTTCGGCCGCCAGGGCGGGCGTTTCTACCAGTTCTTTGAAGCCGGAGAGGCGCCCGCGCAAGGCGCGGTATTCGGGCAGGATGCGGCCAGCCTGGCGCATGAGCCACACAGGCGTGCGCTCGGTGGCTTCGCCTTGAGCGGCGCGGAGGAGGATATCGTTTTTTAGCATAAGATGACCGTAAAAGTACAGCCGCTTGCCCCGACCGGCACCTAGTGCTGTCAGTGGCCTATCTTCTCTATGCGTACTTCGGCTGCAGCTTTCGCAAGAAATTGCGCATGAGCCCTACCCCCACCCCGTGTGCGCCTACCGGCTGAGCCCCGGAAATAGCGCGCCAATGGCCGTGGCAAAGAAATTTACCCCAATTGCCAGCGTGATAAACCCCATGATGCGCGCCAGGGCCGCCATGCCTGGCCGCCCCAGTAGCCGCGTAAGGCGCAGCGACGAGAGTAGCACCGCAAAGCTGGCCAGCGCCACCAGCGCAAAGCCAAGCAGCGTCATACCCTTGTCGAAATAAGAGGGCCGAATCAGGCCGATGCAAATAGCCATCGAGCCCGGACCCGAGAGCATGGGCATGGCCAGCGGCGTAAAGCTAATGTCGTCCTTGTGTTTACTTTCTTCGAGCGCGTCGGGGCCCACGCGGTCGCGGTTGGCGCCCGGTGTGAGCAGCTCGAAGGCCGAGCGCATGAGCAAAATGCCCCCCGCGATGCGCAAATGTTGAATATTAATGCCGAAAAAATTCAGAATATACTGCCCCCCCAAGTAAGCCACACTCAGGATGCAAACCATGTAAATGCACGCCCTGAGCGCTGTTTGCCGGCGGGCGCTGGGGCTGTCGTCGGCCGTCAGGGTCAGGAACACGGGCATTGCCCCGAAGGGATTGACCACGGAGAACAGGGTGGTGAAGGTGGCAATCAGAACTTCCATGCCCTAAAGGTAGGGCGATGAGCGAGGGGTAGGCGCTGCCATGCGCTTGCCTTATTACCTTCTTCCTTCACGGCCTGCTCACTTCCTGACCCGCTTTCCTACATTTGCTGCCGTGTCTATTTTCTATTCTGTCATTCACGGCCTGGGGCTGCTGCTCGGCAGCCTGGGGGTGCTGGCTACCCTGCTGCCCTTGCTGCGCCAAACGGCTTGGTGGATTCGCATTTTTGACTTTCCACGCCTGCAAATAGTAGTGGGGCTGCTGCTGAGCCTACCCCTGCTGCAAGCGCCAAATGCGCCCAGCGCCTGGCTGCCCGCGCATATTCCTAGCCTGCTGGTGCTGGCGGCCGTGGCGTACCAAGCCACCCGCATCTGGCCTTATACACCGCTGCACCGCAAGCAGGTGTACGACAGCCAACGCCCGCCCACCGACAACGCCAATCATCTTAGCCTATTGGTTACCAACGTCTTGATGTATAATCGAGACGCGTCGCGCTGCTTGGGGCTCATTCGCCAGTACCGGCCCGATATCGTGCTGGCCGTCGAAACTGACGATTGGTGGCTGAGCCAGTTGCAAGCCATCACCACCGACTACCCTCATACCTGCCACGCGCCGCTGCCCAACACCTACGGGATGTTAGTTTTTTCGCGGTTACCGCTACTCGCTAAGGAGATTCAATATATTATCGACTCTGATATTCCCTCCTTTCATGGCCGGGTGCAGCTGGCCAGCGGTGTGAGCGCCGCTTTGCATTTCGTGCACCCCAAGCCGCCAGCGCCACAAGAGTCCAAAACCAGCACCCGCCGCGATGCCGAGCTGCTGCTCGTGGGCCGCGCCATTCAGCACCACGATGGGCCTACTATCGGGGCTGGCGACTTGAACGACGTAGCCTGGTCGCACACGTCAGAGCTGTTTCGGCGCTTGGCACGGCTGCTCGACCCGCGGGTGGGTAGAGGACTGCTGCCTACTTTTCATGCCGATTACAAGCTGCTGCGCTGGCCGCTCTACCATGTTTTTC
>CALMOO010000849.1:441-11289 GCA_937871705.1 uncultured Hymenobacter sp. | reverse complement strand
GCCAAACTCCGTGCTGGCGCCAATCATGGCGGCCGCAATCAGCTCGGAGCTAGCGCCCTGGGCGTAGGTGAGGTGCTCCTTGCCGATACGCTCGCCGATGGTTTTGACAATGCGCTGCCAGCCTATCATGGTGCCGCAGGCCAGCGAGAAGCTCACCGCAAACAGCACCCACCAAGGCGCATAATCGGTAAACGAGTGCATCTGGTCGATGGCCTGGGTGTAGGTGGTGCGGTCGGCGGTGCTCAGGCTCACGCTCTCGGAGGCGAGCAGCTTTTTGCCGCGGTTAGCGAGCAGTAATATGTCGCGTCGAATCTCAAAGCGGGCATTTTTAGGCAAGTCTTCGACCTTGTTTTTGCCGACAAATACGCGGTCGAGGTCAGTGGTTTGGGCTTGCACTTCGGCGAGCAGCTGCTGGTCGGCGGCACCCAGCTCGGTTTTGTTGACGCGACCCATCACGTACTCGACTTTGGCGAGCGAGTCGCGCAGGTCAAGCGGATTTTTGGTGTTATCAACCGCAAACTGGATGGGCACGATGCCAATTAGAATCAGCATAATCAGCCCTACCCCCTTCTGGCCGTCGTTTGAGCCGTGGAAGTAGCTCACCAGCGTGCAGGTGGTGATGAGGGTGAGGCGAATCCAGAGGGGTGGGGGCTTGCGCTTGTGCGGCTCCCGAAAAATGGCTTTGCTCGGTGAGAAGCGCTTGAGCAGAAACATTAGGCCGATGGTGAGCGTGAAGCCCAGCAGTGGGCTCAAGAGCAAGGCCAAGCCGCTTTCGCCAGCCTTGCTCCAGTTGATGGCGGCGCCTTTGCCGCCGGGCAGCAGCGAAAACGCAATGCCTACCCCCAGGATAGAGCCGATAAGCGCGTGCGACGACGACGACGGAATGCCGTAGTACCAAGTGCCCACGTTCCAGATGATGGCGGCCACGATGAGCGCGCCCACCATGGCAATGCCGTGGTACACATTTTGGTCAACCAAACTTTCGACGGGCAGCAAATACACAATGCCCATTGCCACCCCGATGCCGCCGGCAAACACACCGATGAAATTCCAGAAAGCCGACCACACCACCGCCACCCAAGGGCGCAGCGTGTTGGTATAAATGACCGTGGCCACGGCGTTGGCCGTGTCGTGAAAGCCGTTAACAAATTCGAAAGCACAAGCTGCGAATAGACAAATGCCTAGCAGCAAGAGCACATGGGGTTCAAGTCCGAACATAGAGTAGCGCCGAAGTGGGAGATTTCGGCCCTCAAAATTAGGCCGGCATCCTAGATGCGTCATGTTACCGAATCGTTACCGCAGATTTAGCGGATTTAACGGATTACGCAGATACGCCCGCTGCGCAGGCTGACTACGGGCGAGAAGCACTAGAAAATACCGGTGCTTTTGGTCAATCTTCTCCTACTTAGCCAGCCCGCGCAGCGGGCGTATCTACGTAATCCGTTAAATCCGTTCAATCTGCGGTCTAACTTTGCTGCTTATGAGCAAGCCCACTACCGCCCCCGAATCTGCCCAACTAAAAGATATTGTGGCCCACGCCAAGGAATACGGCTTCGTGTTCCAGTCCTCCGAAATCTACGATGGCTTGGCCGCCGTGTACGACTACGGCCCCAACGGCGTGGAGCTGAAAAACAACCTCAAGCGCCTCTGGTGGGAAGCCATGACCCAGCTGCACGGCAACGTGGTCGGCATCGACGCGGCCATTTTCATGGACCCGCGCACCTGGGAGGCCAGCGGCCACGTAGCGGGCTTCAACGACCCCCTCATCGATAACCTCGACAGCAAAAAGCGCTACCGCGCCGATGTGCTGCTCGAAGAGAAAGCTGCTGAGTACGAAAAGGCCGGCGACCCTGCCCGCGGCGCGGCGCTCACCGCCGAGATGGGTCGCCTGCTCACCGCCAACGACCTGGCCGGCGTGCGCCAGCTTATCATCGACGAAGAAATTAAGTGCCCCGTTTCGGGCACCGGCAAGTGGACCGAGGTACGCCAGTTCAACCTGATGTTCTCGACCCAGGGCTCGGCCGTGGACTCGGAAGCACCGCCCGTGTACCTGCGCCCAGAAACGGCCCAGGGCATTTTCGTGAACTTCCTGAACGTGCAGAAGTCGGCGCGGATGAAAATTCCGTTCGGCATCGCCCAAATCGGTAAGGCGTTCCGCAACGAGATTGTGGCTCGTCAGTTCATCTTCCGCATGCGTGAATTTGAGCAAATGGAGATGCAATTCTTCGTGCGCCCTGGCACCGAAGGTGAGTGGTATGACACCTGGAAGGCCGCGCGTCGCCGCTTCCACGAAGCCCTAGGGCTGCCGGCTGAGAAGCTGCGCTTCCACGACCACGACAAGCTGGCCCACTACGCCAAAGCCGCCGTGGACATCGAGTACGAATTCCCCTTCGGCTTCAAGGAAATGGAGGGCATTCACTCGCGCGGTGACTTTGACCTGACTCAGCACCAGAACCTGAGCCGCAAGAAGCAGCAGTACTTCGACAACGATATAGACGAGACCACCGGCAAGCCCTATGGCAACTACGTGCCCTACGTAGTCGAAACGTCGGTCGGTGCTGACCGCCTGTTCTTGGCTACCCTCTGCGAAGCCTTCCAAGAAGAGACTATTACCGAAGGCGATGGCGAAACCCAAACCACCAAGCAGCGCACCTTCCTGAAGCTGCACCCAGCGGTGGCGCCCATCAAGGCGGCCATTTTCCCGCTGGTGCGCAAAGACGGTATGCCTGAAAAAGCGCAGCAAATTTTCGACGACCTGCGCTTCGATTTCCGCTTGGTGATTGAGGACAAGGACGCCATCGGCAAGCGCTACACGCGCCAGGACCTTATCGGCACGCCTTTTTGTATAGTGGTGGACGGCCAAACCCTGGAAGACGACACCGTAACGGTGCGCCACCGCGACACCCGCGAGCAAACCCGCATGCCCATCAGTGCGTTGCGGGCCTACATTGGCGAAGCTGTGAGCTTCCGGCGCGTGTTCGAGAAGCTGTAAGCTTCGCTGGCACGGCAGGGGGGTAGGGAAGTTGCTTGTACTAAAAAAATACGCTTATGTGGGGACATATCGCCCTCTTTATCATCAAGTACCGGCAGTGGCTGCTGGGCCTGATTGCCATTTTTACCGTCACGATGGCCTGGTTTGCCAAAGACGTGGAGATGACCTACGACTTTGCCCAGGTGGTGAGCCCGAAGGACCCCGACATGGTGTACTTCCAGCAGTTCAAAAAGACCTTCGGGGAGGATGGCAACATCCTCGTGCTGGGGATGCAGGACAGTTCGGTGTACCAGCTCGGCAAGTTCAACCAGTTGCGCCAGCTCACCGATACCTTGGCCAAAGTGGAGGGGGTAAGCGGGGTGCTCGGCATCCCGCGCCTCATCCAGATTGAGAAGGACACGGTGAACTCGAAGTTTGTGACTGCGCCCATCTTCAAGTCGGCTCCGCGCTCGCAGCGCCAGCTCGACTCGCTGATGCGGGTGGTCAACAACATTGAGTTCTACAAAGGCCAGATTATCTCCCCTCGTAGCGGCGCCACGCTACTGGCCGTGACGCTCGACCCCGCCTACCTCAACTCCAACCGCCGGCAGGCCGTGATGAACAACATCCTGGGCCACGCCGAGCGGTTTGAGAAGACCACCCACATTAAGATGCACTACGCGGGCCTACCCTACGTGCGCTCCACGATGACAAGTAAGGTTGCGGGCGAAATGAAGTTCTTCGCTATGCTAGTGGTGCTCGTGATGGGCGTCACGCTTTTCATGTTCTTCCGCACGTGGTCAGCGGTGGTGTTTCCGCTGCTAGTTGTGGTGTGCGTGATGATATGTTGCGTGGGTAGCATCGTGCTGCTGGGCTACAAAATCAACTTGCTGACGGGTCTGATTCCTAGTATTCTGGTAGTTATCGGGGTGCCAAACTGTACCTATTTACTTTCGCGCTACCACTACGACTACCGCAAATCAGGCAACCAGATACTGGCCATGACGCGGGTAATCCGCAAAATCGGCCTGATTACGCTGATGAATAACACCACCACGGCCATCGGTTTCGTGGTGTTCACCTTCACCGATATTGCCATTCTCTATCAGTTTGGCATGGTGGCGACGATTAACATTTTCATCGCCTTCGTCATCAGCTTTATCATGATTCCGGCGGTGTTTACCTACCTGCCGCCGCCCACGGAGAAGCAGCTGGAACACCTCGATTCGAAGCCACTGCTGGGCATTATTCACTTCCTCGACCACATCGTGCTGCACCGGCGCGGCACTGTGTACCTGGCGGCGCTGGGGCTGCTGACTATCGCGGGCATTGGCATCAGCAAGATTGAGGCCGTGTCATTTATGGTCGATGACCTGCCTAAATCTAGCTCGGTTAATACAGACTTGGACTTTTTTCAAGCCCACTTTAGCGGGGTGATGCCGCTCGAATTTGTGGTAGATACGGGCAAGCCTAAGGGGCTGCTTAAGCTGCCCAATTTGCAGAAAATCGACCAGTTTGAGAAATTCCTACGGGCTCAGCCCGAGCTGTCGCCGCCTATCAGCATGGTCACATTTATCAAGGCCGCTACCCAGGCGTTTTACAACGGCGAGCCGGAGTTTTACCGCCTGCCCAACAACGACGACAAGAACTTCATCCTAAGCTACCTAGCCAACTCGCAAGGGGGTAGCACGACCACTGGTAGCCCCGACTCGACCAAAACCACGGCGGCCCAGGGCACTGCGGGCGCGTCGATGAATAAGCTGCTCAACAGCTTCGTCGATAAGAACTCGCAGAAGGCCCGCGTGAGCCTTAAAATAGCCGATATTGGCTCGCACAAGCTGGATACGCTGGTGGTTCGCCGCATCGAGCCGGCTATGAAGCGCATCTTCGCCAACTCGGGTATGACGGTGCGCCGCACGGGTACCACCGTT
The DNA here is from genome assembly GCA_937871705.1 of uncultured Hymenobacter sp. Taxonomy (GTDB): domain Bacteria; phylum Bacteroidota; class Bacteroidia; order Cytophagales; family Hymenobacteraceae; genus Hymenobacter. Next base: position 6,387 of record CALMOO010000849.1, on the reverse strand, counting down.
ATTTTCACCAAGGGCAACGAGTACGTTATCGGCACCCTGCGTGAAAGCCTGATGTGGGCTTTCGGGCTGGTGGCCATCGTGGTGTTGCTGCTGTTTCGCTCCATACGTACCATATTCTACGCGCTCATTCCCAACCTGTTTACGCTGGCCCTTACAGCCGGCATTATGGGGTATTTTGGCATTGCGCTTAAGCCGAGCACGGCGCTCATCTTCGTGATTGCGCTGGGTATTGACGGCGACAACTCTATTCACTTGCTGGCCAAGTTCCGGCAGGAAATGGCGATGGCGGGCCGCACCGTCACGGATGCTATTACTAACACGATGGTGGAAGCTGGTACCAGCATGATTTACACAAGTATCGTGTTGTTTTTGGGCTTTAGCATATTCGCCTTCAGCGAGTTTGGTGGTACGAAGGCGCTGGGCGTGCTCATGGGCGCTTCGCTGCTGATAACCAACTTCTCGAACCTCGTGCTGCTCCCGACGCTGCTCGTGACCTTTGAGCACGGCAAGGATGAGAAAATTCCTAACGATGCGCCTATTCGCCACTACGATGAGACCTATCACGAGGAAGACGACGACATGGACCTGAACCTACAACGCCTGAGCGTGGAGCGCTCAAAAGTTAAAACGGTCTAATTACTTGAATTAAAGCAAAAAAGAACGTCATGCTGAGCCTGTCAAAGCATGACGGACGATTGAAGAGCTACTAGAAATGACTTACCCCGAATACAAGCAGCCGCTCGACTACGCCAAGCTCGCCCAAGACGTGCGCGCCTGGTGGGAGGCCAACGGCATCTTTGAGAAAAGCGTGAGCACCCGCGAGGGCCAGCCCACGTTCGTGTTTTACGAAGGACCGCCGTCGGCCAACGGCCAGCCTGGCATCCACCACGTGATGGCGCGGGCGGTGAAGGATATCTTCTGCCGCTACCAGACGCAGCTCGGCAAGCAGGTGCCCCGCAAAGGCGGCTGGGATACGCACGGCCTCCCCATCGAGCTTCAGGTGGAGAAGGAACTAGGCATCACGAAGGACGATATCGGCAAGAAGATCAGCGTTGAGGACTACAACCAGCGCTGCCGCGAAACCGTGATGCGCTTCAAGGCGCAGTGGGACGAACTGACCCAGCAAATGGGCTACTGGGTGGACCTCGACAACCCCTACATCACCTTCGAGCCCGAGTACATCGAGAGCTGCTGGGCCTTGCTCAAAAAGCTTTATGACAAGGGCTTTTTGTACAAAGGCTACACCATTCAGCCGTACTCGCCAGCCGCTGGCACCGGCCTCAGTTCGCACGAGCTGAACCAGCCCGGCACGTACAAAGACGTGAAGGACACGACCATCGTGGCGCAGTTCAAGGTGAAGCGCGACGCGGCTTCGGAGAAGTTGTTTGCTGGCGGGGGGGTAGGCGATACCTACATTCTGGCCTGGACGACCACGCCCTGGACGCTGCCCGCTAACACCGGTTTGGCGGTGGGGAAGAACATCCCGTACGTACTGGTTTCGACCTTCAATCCCTACACCTACGCCCCCATCCGGGTGGTGCTGGCGAAGGCGTTGGTAAGCCGTTATTTCACCGAAAAAGGCGCTGCGGCTCCCTTTGAAGGCTTTGCCGAAAGCGACCACAAAGTGCTGCCTTGGCATATCGAAGCCGAGTTTACGGGCGCTGACTTAGTAGGTATCAGCTACGAGCGGCTGTTCGGAACAGACGCTGGTTTCCCGCATTTTGAAGGTGAGGAAAACGCGTTCCGCGTTATCCCCGGTGACTTCGTTACGACGGAGGACGGCACGGGTATCGTGCACATTTCGCCCACATTTGGCGCCGATGACTTTCGGGTTGCGCAGCTTAACGGCATCCCGGCGCTGATGGTGCCGGATGACGAAGGCAAGCTCGGGCCCATCGTGGACCGGACGGGCCGCTACGTGGCCCAAATGGGCGAGTTCGGCGGCCGCTGGGTGAAGAACTACGACGGCCACGACCAGAGCGGCGCCGACTACAAAACGCTGGACGAGAGCATCGCCATCCGGATGCGTAAAAGCGGCACGGCCTTCAAATCGGAGAAGTACGAACACACCTATCCGCACTGCTGGCGCACCGACAAGCCGGTACTTTACTACCCCCTCGACTCGTGGTTTATCAAGACGACGGCGGTAAAGGACCGGCTCATCGAACTCAACAAAACCATCAACTGGAAGCCCGAAAGCACCGGCACCGGCCGCTTCGGCAACTGGCTCGAAAACCTGGTGGACTGGAACCTCAGTCGCTCGCGCTACTGGGGCACGCCGCTGCCCATCTGGCGCACCCAGGACCGCACCGAGGAAATCTGCATCGGCAGCATCGCCGAGCTGAAGGCGGAAATTGACAAGGCCGTAGCGGCCGAAGTCATGACCCACAATCCGTACGCTAATGGCGAGAAAATCGACCTGCACCGGCCCTACGTGGACGACATTTTCCTGGTCTCGCCTACCGGCCAGCCCATGTACCGCGAGCCCGACCTCATCGACGTGTGGTTTGACTCGGGTGCGGTGCCCTACGCGCAGTGGCACTACCCCTTCGAAAATCAGCAAGTCTTCAAGAAGAACTTCCCTGCCGACTTCATCGCCGAAGGCGTAGACCAGACGCGCGGTTGGTTTTTCACGCTGCACGCGCTGGCCGTGATGCTGGAAGACTCGGTGGCCTTCAAGAACGTGATTGCCAACGGCTTGGTGCTGGACAAGAACGGCGAGAAGATGAGCAAGCGCCTCGGCAACGCCGTGGACCCGTTTGCCACCATCGCGCAGTACGGCCCCGATGCCACCCGCTGGTACATGATTTCGAACGCGCCACCGTGGGATAACCTTAAGTTTGACCAAGCTGGCATCACGGAGGTGCAGCGGCGCTTCTTCGGTACGCTGTTCAACACGTACTCGTTCTTCGCGCTGTACGCCAATCTAGACGGCTTCCAGGTGGGTGCTACCCCCGTGCCCGTGGCCGAACGCACCGAGCTAGACCGCTGGATTCTGAGCAAGTTGCAGAGCCTATTGGCTGAAGTCCGTGGCCATTTCGACAGCTACGACCCCACGAAAGCTGCCCGCGCCGTGCAGGAGTTTGTGACCGACCAGCTCTCTAACTGGTACGTGCGCCTCTCGCGCCGCCGTTTCTGGAAAGGCGAGCTAACGACCGATAAGCAAGCTGCTTACGAGACGCTACACGAGTGCCTCAGCACTGTGGCGCAGCTCATGGCGCCTATCGCGCCGTTCTTCGCCGACTGGTTGTATGGCAACCTTACCAAAGGCCAGGAAGCTGCTGAGTCGGTGCACTTGACATACTTGGCTGAGGCGAACGTTATGCTCATCGACAAGGCGTTGGAAGAGCGCATGGAGCTAGCTCAGCGCATCAGCTCGCTCACGCACTCGCTGCGTAAGAAGTCGGTGCTGAAGGTGCGCCAGCCGTTGCAGCGCATCTTAGTGCCGGTGCTCAATGAGTCTACTAAGGAGCAAGTTGGCAAGGTTGAAGACCTGATTTGCGCCGAGGTAAACGTGAAGCACATCGAGTTCCTGGACGATACCAGCGGCGTGTTGGTGAAGTCGGTGAAGCCCAATTTCAAGCGCCTTGGCCAAGTGTATGGCCCGCGCCTGAAAGCAGTGGCGGCCCGCATTCAAACTATGAGCGCCGATGAAATCACGAAGCTGGAAAAGGAAGGTGGCCTATCGGTAGAGGTGGAGGGCGAATCCTTCATCATCCATCCCGACGAAGTCGAAATCCGGACTCAGGACCTGCCCGGCTGGCTGGTGGCAACCGATGGCCCGCTCACCGTGGCCCTCGACGTAACGCTCACCGACGAGCTGCGCCAAGAAGGCCTAGCCCGCGAGCTGGTCAACCGCCTCCAAAACCTGCGCAAAGACTCGGGCTTGGAAGTGCAAGACCGCATCAGCGTGACGCTGGCCGCCAGCGCGCCGGCCGAGTTGCAAGCGGCTGTGGCATCGTTTGGCGACTACATCCGCACCGAAGTGCAAGCCCAGCGGCTCGACTTCGTTTCGGAGCTAGTTGATGGCGCGGTGCTGGAGTTTGATGACTTCCAGGTGCCCGCCAAAGTAGAAGTTGTAACTGCTTGATAGTGAACAACCCGCTTGCTTCTCAAAAGGCGAGCGGGTTTTCTTTCGCACAACGCCTTTCTTTCGCCGTTTTAATTGGTTCTGAAACCTTCTAATTCGGTATAAAACAGTACAAAGTAACCAGAGTTTCACCAGTGCAGACAGACCAGCAGTTAGATTCCAGTTTTGAACCCGTGCGCGTTGCTCCGCGCCGAGGTAGCCCCGCTCGTTACTTTTTGCTGGCGCTGCTGGTTATTGCCATTGACCAACTTTCTAAGTACTTGGTTCACAGCAGTGCTACCCTTACTTCAGGTGGCGAGATACACTTGCTGGGCAATTGGTTTAAACTGCACTATACTACCAACCCGGGCATGGCTTTCGGGGTAGAGTTGCCGCCGCCCTATGGCAAGCTGTTGCTCACGGCTTTCCGGCTGGCAGCCGTGAGTGGCTTGAGCTACTACATTGTCTACTTGTGGCGCCACCGGGCAGCTAGCGGCTTTATTGCCTGCATGGGCCTGATACTCGGCGGAGCAGTAGGCAACCTGATTGATTCGATTTTCTACGGCATCATTTACCACAACGCGCCTGCTGGCTCACCTACCCCCTGGTTTTTCGGGCAAGTCATCGACATGCTGTATGCCGATATCTACGAGGGCTTTTTGCCCGCGGCCTGGCCGCTCATTGGTGGGAAGTACGTTTCGCTGTGGCCAATCTTTAACGTGGCCGACTCTTCTATCTTCATCGGCGTGGCGCTGATTCTGTTGTTTCAGGGCAAGTTCTTCAAGCAAGAGCAGGCTGCCGCCGCTACCAACGTTGAGCCTGCCGAGAGGGGGTAGGGGAGGACTTGGTAGAATTTACGTCTGTCATGCTGAGCTTGCGAAGCATCTTATCACGCTTGAGCCGTTCGAATTATTACTTCAACGGTTCGTGCATCGGTGATAAGATGCTTCGCAGGCTCAGCATGACAGACGTTTTTAGTTTGAAATACTATTAGCTTAGCGCTCATGCCTCTTCTCTCTGTTCAGAATCTCACTATTGACTTCCATTCGCAGCGCGGCCAAACTCGGGCGGTAGCCGGCGTGTCATTTGAGGTGAATAGGGGAGAGGTGGTGGCCATTGTGGGCGAGTCGGGCTCGGGCAAATCAGTGACGTCGCTGGCACTGCTAGGCCTACTAGCCAAGCCGGCCGCGCACATCGAGAGCGGCACCGCCCGCTTTGAAACGGAAAAATTCGGCGAGGTTGATTTGCTGCAACTCTCCGAGACGCAGCTCCAGCAGGTGCGCGGTAACGACATCAGCATGATTTTTCAGGAGCCCATGACCTCCCTGAACCCCGTGCTGACTTGCGGCTACCAGGTAGTCGAAGCCTTGCGGCTGCACACCAGCCTTAGCGCGAAGGAAGCAGAGGCGCGTACCATCGAGTTGTTCACTGAGGCGCAGCTGCCGCGCCCGGCCCAAATCTTCAAGTCCTACCCCCACGAGATTAGCGGAGGCCAGAAGCAGCGCGTGATGATTGCCATGGCCATGGCATGCCGCCCGGCGCTGCTCGTGGCCGACGAGCCCACCACGGCCCTCGACGTGACGGTGCAGGCGCGCATCTTGCAGCTCATCCGCGACCTGCGCCGGGAGCATGGCACGGCCGTGCTCTTCATCACCCATGACCTGGGGGTAGTGGCCGAAATTGCTGACCGCATCATCGTCATGTATCGGGGCCGCATAGTGGAGCAAGGGTCGGTGCTCGACATCTTCACCAACCCCCAGCACCCCTATACGCGGGGGCTGCTGGCGTGCCGGCCGCGGCTTTCTATTGGCAAAGCTCGACTGCCCGTAGTGGCCGATTTTATGGGCACCGATGCGGCCGGAAATATGGTGGCGCTG
>CALMOO010000849.1:0-431 GCA_937871705.1 uncultured Hymenobacter sp. | reverse complement strand
CTGGTGAAGTAGCAGAAAATGCTCTTGCGTCAACTCCCGTGCAGTTACGGAGTAATTCTGATACTTCCAAAACGTTCCCCGTGGAACAAAATTCACGTTCCACGTACCAAATGGGTACTCCTCTTCTGCAAGTCGAGAGCCTTCGCGTCTACTTCCCAGTTCGCAAAGGCTTCTTCTCACGCACCACCGATTTTGTGCGGGCCGTGGATGATGTGAGCTTCACCATCTACCCTGGCGAGACGGTCGGCTTGGTGGGCGAATCGGGCTGCGGCAAGACTACGCTGGGTCGGGCTTTGCTCCGGCTCACGGAACCAACTGGTGGCCGCATCCTGTTTGAAGGTACTGATTTGGCCCAGCTACCAGCGGGCGAATTGCGCCAGCGGCGGCGCGAATTTCAGCTGATCTTTCAGGACCCATACGCGGCCCTGAAC
>CALMOO010000848.1:4251-13017 GCA_937871705.1 uncultured Hymenobacter sp. | reverse complement strand
GGGTGAAGTGCACGGTTATCGGCGATGCTATGCAGCGGGCGCCCGTATTTGTGTTCGACGATGCGCGGGGCGCGCGGGACTTTGGCCACTGGGTAGCCGAAAACATGGCGCAAATCAGGCTGGAGGCCGAAAGCACGTCGCGGGTAGCCAAGCTGCAATATATTGATACCTACCTAAGTACGAAGTTTGCTTACCTGCGCTTTAACTTCTCGACCGGCGACGCGGCGGGGCAGAATATGGTAGGCCGCGCCACCTTCGCGGCTTGTTCGTGGCTGCTGGCCAACTACCAGGGCGCACCCATTCGGAATTTCTACCTGGAATCAAACTTCGCGACCGATAAAAAAGCGTCACAAATCAATATAATGCGCACCCGCGGCAAGCGTGTGGTTGCTGAGGCCGTGGTGAAGCGCGACGTGCTGCAGCAGCGCATGCGCGTGACGCCCGAGCAACTGGCTCACCACGGGCAAGTGGGCAACGTGGGCGCTTTTCTATCGGGGGCCAACAACAACGGCGCGCACTCGGCTAATGGCATCACGGCGCTCTTTATTGCCACGGGCCAAGACGTGGCTAACGTTAGTGAATCGTCGGCCGGGGTACTATACACGGAGGTGACGAAGGAAGGCGATTTGTACATCAACATCACCATTCCGTCGCTCATTGTGGCTACGCATGGCGGCGGCACCGGCCTGGCCACCCAAAACGAGTGCCTGCGCATGCTGAACTGCGTAGGGCCGGGCACGGTCAACAAATTTGCCGAAATAGTAGCCGGCGTAGTGCTGGCCGGCGAGCTGAGCCTGGGCGCCGCCATCTCGAGCAGCGACTGGGTCAGCAGCCACGAACAATATGGCCGTAACCGGTAGGAGGGGGGTAGGGGCCGCCGGCGTCGTTGGCAGGCTGGTGGGCTCGCATACGACTTTGTTAGTGAGCTTACTACCCCCCTTGCGTAGCAAAAACGTCAGTTGCGGAGCAATCTGGCTTACTTGAACAAGCCCAGGCTAATTGGTGGGGTAGTATTAATCCGGTACGCCGATGTGAGAGCGGCCGCAAGTTCTGCTCTGCTAAGAAATTGCTGCTCAAGAAGCTATATTTTGGGAATGGGTTTAGGTAAGTGAATTGTAAATATAATTCTATTAAAATATTTGACTATTATCTAAAAAAAGTAATGTTAATGTATTATTTTTGAGGTGTCAAGCTCTTCTACTGCTCACCTTTCTGCTGCCATGACTAGAGTTATACTTACCTCCTTACTGGCTTTGGTACTGACCTTTCACGCACAAGCTGATACTGGTCGCCGTGGTCAAGCTAACGCTGCTCAACCCAGCAGCAGTGCGCTTAGTGCAGGCGCTGCTACCCCCCTCGGGCAGCCAGAAGCCACGAAGCAGCCGGCGGCACTAGTGACGCAGCCAGTATTCGAGCCGGGTTCTTTGCGCTTGCTCAATGGCCGCCGGGTGCTTGTGCTAGGCTTGCGCTATAGCGCTGACCAGCAAAAGATTGAAATACAGGATTCCCTGCAGCCCGGCCGCACCCTCTTCTTGCCGCTGAGCAGCTTGCGAGGCTTCGACTTGGGCGCCGAGGACCAACTGCCTGCTCCAGCTGCCGTGCCAATCGGGCCGGTTGGGCCGGCTGGCCCCCGCCGCTTCCGCGCCAGCCTGGTGCAAGGAAGCCGTTGGAGCACGCGCCCCCAAATCGTAGAAATCCTGACTTGCACCGAGGCTGGTGCGCTGGTGCTGGCTGTGCTCCCCACTTCCGCAACAGGAAGCCAACAGGCAATTGTCGGCTCAGGCCCCAGCCGGACCGAGCCCATGCGCCCGCTTGAGCTGACGCGCACCGCCGTGCTGAACCTCTTCGGTAACCGCGCCCCTCAAGTATACGCTTTCGCCATGACCTACGACTTGCATTTCGAGCAAGCCGCGGATGTTGCCCGCATGTGTGACTACTTTAACCGCCTCGCGGTAGTGCAAGAATAGGTCCGCCAGCTAATCCATCATATCGGCCGATTTAGACGGGTCGGGTACGAAGTCAGGATTCCAACTCATGGGGTAGCGTGGGTCGATGTAAGGCAGCGCCGCTTCGGTGAGGTAGAGCGGGCGAAAGGTATCGAGCATCACGGCCAGCTCGTGGGTTTCCTTTTTGCCGATGCTCGCCTCGACAGTGCCGGGGTGTGGGCCGTGCGGAATGCCGCTTGGGTGCCAGGTGAAGGACGCTAAATCGACACCCCGGCGCGACATAAAGTTGCCCGCTACATAGTACAGCACCTCGTCAGAGTCGACGTTGGAGTGGTTGTAGGGCGCCGGAATGCTGAGCGGATGATAGTCGAATAAGCGCGGCACAAACGAGCAGATAACGTAGTTGTGTCCCTCAAACGTCTGGTGCACGGGCGGCGGCTGGTGCAGCCGGCCAGTTATCGGCTCAAAATCGTGAATGCTAAAGGCATAAGGGTAAAAGTAACCATCCCAACCCACTACGTCGAAGGGCGAGTGCGCGTAGGTTAGCTGGTGCAAAAAGCCTTCCTTGCGCACTTGCACAAGGTAGTCGCCTACCCCCTCTTCCTCAAACAACTCGCTGGGTGGCCGAATGTCGCGCTCACAGTAAGGCGAATGCTCTAGCAATTGCCCAAACTGGTTGCGGTAGCGCCGGCACGTTTCTACCGGGCTAAACGACTCGATAATGAGCAGCCGTACGGGTCCTTCCTCGAAGTGCAGCTGGTGAATGATGGTGCGCGGCACCACCAGGTAGTCGCCAGGCTCGAAGGGTACCTTGCCGAGCTGGCTCCAAAGCTCGCCCCGGCCCTCATGCACAAAAATTACCTCGTCGGCTAGCGCGTTTTTGTAGTAATAAGTCATCTGCTTCTCAGTGGGGTTGCAGATACTCATGGTCACGTCGGCGTTGCCGAGTAGCGTTTGGCGAGCGGCTAGGTAGTCGCCGCCGGTGCTGGTTTGGGCTAGCGTGCGCAGGTGTTCGGGCTCTAGGGGCCGGTCTTTAAGCAGTTTTACCCCAGTTGGGCGCGGCTCGCCCACGTGCTTAATCTGGGTAGGTGGGTGCTGATGGTAGAGCAGCGACGACACGCCATGAAAGCCCAGCGTGCCCACGAGCTGCTCGGCATAGAGCGAGCCATCGGGCTGCCGAAACTGGGTGTGCCGCTTGCGCGGAATCTGGCCAAGGCGGTGGTAGTAAGCCATAAAAGAGCAGGGTGGGATGGGGCCGTGAAGATACACCGCCGGCCCTACCCCCTCTTGCTAAGGCTGCGTGAGCAGAGCCATGAGTGCGGGCGCATCCTTCACGGCTTGCAACGCTTGCTGCAACTCAGGGTCTTGCTCGCGCCAGATGGCGCGGGCCACATCTGGCCCGTAGGCGCTCTGCGCCACGTAGGCCTTCAGGTAGAGGCGCACCAACGGCGCGCACCGGCGCAAGGCTGTCGAGCTGGGGGGTAGGCCCGCCCGCTGGGCCAATCGGCCCACGCTTTCTACGTCAGCCTCCGGCACCTGGAACGTGGCCTGGTACTGCGCCGGCCGTAAGCCAGCCAGTTCAGCTTTATGCTGCTGATAAAACGCCAAGGCATAGGCGCGCAGCACACTTTTGCTGCATAAGCGGCCGAAATAGCTGGAATGCAGCACGGTATCGCGCGCTACAAATACGTCGGGCACGATGCCCCCGCCCCCGTACACTGGCCGGCCGTGGTCAGTATGAAAACGGAGCTCCTTGGCCACCCGCATACTGTCGGCCGAGGTGAACTCGCCGCGCTGCTGGCGCTCCGTGAATTCGCGCTGGTAAGCTGCCACATCGGCGCTGTAGGGCTTTTGGATGCAGCGGCCCGTGGGCGTGTAGTAGCGCGCAATGGTGAGCCGCAGCTCGCCGCCATCCTGCAATGCAATGGGCTGCTGCACCAAGCCTTTGCCGAAAGTGCGGCGGCCCACCAGCAGGGCCCGGTCGTGGTCTTGGAGGGCGCCGGCCAGCACCTCGGCCGCCGAGGCGCTGTTCTCATCCACGAGCACCACCAGCGCGCCCTGCTCCCAGTCGCCGGCCACATGGGCATAAGTTTGCGTGTCGTACTGCTCGCCCTTGCCGTCGGTGTACACTAGCTTGCGCGAGCCTGCGATAAACTCATCGGCCAGGCGAATAGCTTGGTCGAGGTAGCCGCCGGGGTTGCCGCGCAGGTCGAGCACCAGTCGCGTGAGGCCTTGTTGGCGCAGCCCATCCAGCGCAGCTTTGAACTCCTCGTAAGTGCCCGCTGCAAACCGATTGACTTTCAAATATCCTGTTTGGCCGTCGGCCAGCAGCACGCCCGCCTCCACGGAGGCACTAGGCAGGCGGCGGCGCGGCACCGTAAAGCTCATGGGCAGGCCTGCCCGGCTCACCGTCAGCACCACCGAACTGCCGCGGCTGCCGCGTAGCAGCTGCGCCAGCTGGCTGCTGGTGAGGTGCCGGCCCACCACGGGGGTAGGGCCCACGCGCAACAGTTGGTCGCCGGGGCGCAGGCCTGCCGCTTCGGCTGGGCCACCATGCAGCGGCACCGACACGGTGGCTGTATCGCGAAAGATGTAAAAGTCCAGCCCTACCCCCTCAAAGCTGCTTTGCAGGAAGGCATCCACCTTGTCGCGCTCGCCAGCCGGAATGTATACTGAATGCGGGTCGAGCTTTTCGAGCATGCGAGCCACGGCGTAGTCGGTGAGGCCCTCCGTATCGGCCGAGTCCACGTACTCCCGGTCGACGTAGCTCAGTATCTCCTTGAAGCGCAGATACGCCCGCGCCGTGCCTGCCGGGTTTTCCGCCGAAGGCCGAAACGGGTTGCTCGCTAGCAGCAAGCCGCTGCCAAAGGCGAGCACCAGCAACAGCAGCCAGCGCCACTGTGGCCCGCCCGAGCTTGGACGAGCCGCGGGCGTAGGCACCGGCTGGGCAGACACAGTAGGCAGCAAAGCAGCCATATAAAAGGCAGGATGTAGTGCGTGTTTCTAAGGATAATACCGTTAGATGTAAACTCAAAGCTAATATGATTTTTCTGACTTTTAACCTGTTGCATAAGCTCTGCAAGAGCGTTATTAGATAAGGCATATACTTTTCTTGTTAAAGAGCTATAAAAGCAGAAATAACCTTTATTCTAAGATTTATGGCCACGACTCAGCTTGGTGCAAGCATAAGCAGTAATATGATTTTACTAATAAAATTTAGTTTCAAATTGTCCGAATTTTTTGACTGTCTCAGCCGTTCATTAACGAAGAGGGGGGTAGGGATTAGCTCTCGTTTGCAAGCGGTTTCGGGTGGCCCGGCGCCTCACCGTATCTTTGTGGTGTGGCCAGCATCGGCCTGTTTGTAGCTTACTTTTTTACCCTTTGGCATGGCTCGCACGCTCGCTATCGATTACGGCAATAAGCGCGTGGGCCTCGCCATTACCGACCCGCTCGGCCTCATTGCCACGCCTCTCGACACTATTCATAGCAAAGACTTAGTGGCTTTTGTGCTGGCTTATCACCTGCGTGAGCCGCTTAAGGCCATTGTGGTGGGCATGCCGCGCACGCTTCTCAACGAGCCCACCGACTCGACCAGCGCCGTAGTAGGGCTGCTGCGCCGCTTGCGCCGCGAACTGCCCGAGGTGCCAGTCCACGAAATCGACGAGCGCTTCACTTCGCGTATGGCCAAACAAGCCATGCTGGCTGGGGGCCTGGGCCGCAAAGCCCGCCAAGACAAAGCCATGGTCGACAAGGTAAGCGCCACTCTTATTTTACAATCCTTCCTAGAATCACCTCTTAGCTAATGGTTTATCCGATTGTTGCCGTGGGCGACCAAGTACTCAAGACCCGCGCCAAAGACTTGCCCGCTGATTTGCCCGCCGCCGAACTCAATGAGTTGGTGCAGAACATGTTTGAGACTATGTACTCGGCCCACGGGGTAGGGCTGGCAGCGCCGCAGATTGGGCGCGGTATCCGGTTGTTTGTGATGGATTCGGGCCCAATGGTGGAGCCCGATGAGGATGACGAGCCAACTACTGAGCCGCTGGACGCCGCCACTCAGATGGCGCCAGCTGAGCTACCCGTGCGGCGGGCCTTCATCAACCCGCAAATGCTAAGCGAAACCGGTGAGGAGTGGGGCTTTGAGGAAGGCTGCCTGAGCATCCCTGGTATCCGCGAACTAGTGCAGCGCTGCCCCAACATCGTGCTGCGCTACGAAGACGAGAACCGCCAGCTGCACGAGGAAGCCTTCACTGGTATGGCTGCCCGCATCATCCAGCACGAGTACGACCACCTGGAAGGTATTCTGTTCACTGACAAGCTTTCGGCGTTCAAAAAGCAATTGCTCAAAGGCAAGCTCGCTCGCATCAGCAAGGGCGACGTGAAGCATGACTACCGCATGAAATTTCCAGTTGCGGCGGGGCGCCGCTAGTGATGTAAGTAATACCTAAGGCCCGGATTTGTAATTGCCTAAGCGGCAGCTTGGCGTTGCAAGTCCGGGCCTTTCGCGTAATTTGCCATTGTGAAAAAACGCTACTGTTGGCTACTGTCACTCACATTATTACTCGCTTCAGCTGGCCGTGCGGAAGCCTGGGGATTCTTCGGCCATCGGCTACTCAATCGGTTGGCCGTGTACACGTTGCCGCCCGAGATGCTGCCGTTCTTCAAGGCTAATATTGACTACCTTACTACCAACGCTACCCGGCCCGACTCGCGGCGCACGGTGGTGCCCACGGAGGCGCCGCGTCACTTCCTCGATGTGGATGCTTATGGCGACAGCGCCCTCACGAGCCACGGCCGCGGCCTACCCCGCCCCTACGCCGATGCCGTAGCGCTGGTCGGTGGCGAAGACTCGTTGCTGCGCCACGGCATTGTGCCCTGGCAAATAGTGACGATGAAGGGCCAGCTTACAGCGGCTTTCCGCGAGCGCGATACTGATAAAATCTTGCGCCTGGCGGCCGACATGGGTCACTACGTAGCCGATGCCTGCGTGCCGCTGCACACCACCCGCAACTACAACGGCCAGCTTACCAACCAGCGCGGCATCCATGCGCTCTGGGAGTCGCGGCTGCCCGAGTTGCTGGCCGCCGACTACGACCTGCTGACTGGCCCAGCGCCTTACCTCGACCACCCTACCGAGGCCGCCTGGCAAGCGGTAGAGCGTGCGCACGCAGCCGTAGACTCCGTATTCACCACCGAGCGGCAACTCACTAAAGAGCTGACGGAAGACCGTAAATACGGCTACGAGCAGCGCGGCAACCAGACTATTCGCACGTATTCACGCGAGTTCAGCCGGGCTTACCACCAGCGGCTCAATGGCCAGGTCGAGCGCCAGATGCGCTACGCTGCACGGCTCATCGGGGCCTTTTGGTACACCTGTTGGGTCGATGCCGGCCAGCCCGACCTGACCGAGATGGACCAGCAGCCCTCCGAAGCCGAGCAACTCGAAGTGGAGCGGGAGCACAAGGAAGCGGCTGCTGCGCCAGCGGTAGCACTGCCGGGGCATAATGAATAGAAAAGCCCTGGCTAGCCAGGGCTTTTCTATTCATTGCGAAGATGAGCGAGCGGGAAGCTACATATCCGGGTTGGCAGCTGCCAGCGCGGCCTCGTAGGTGAGGTTTTCGGCCTGTGTCATGTCGTTGGGCAGGCGAATGTCGTCGGCGTCGTGCACGCGCAGTGTCAGCAAGCCCGAAATTATCATCGACACGCCGCCGAGGACCAGTGTGAGGGCCGAGTTGTTGTTGAACAAGTGCTTGGTGAAAAAGCCCAGCGTCACGCCCGCCACCATCTGGGGCAGCACGATGAAAAAGTTGAAAACGCCCATGTAGTACCCCATTTTATTAGTGGGCAGGGCGCCGGCCAGCATGGCGTAGGGAATAGACAAGATAGACGCCCACGCTACCCCAATGCCCAGCATCGGCACCAGCAGCAGCAACTCCGCCACCCGAAAAGTGTGCGGGCCGAAGAAGTTGAGGGTAGTAGTTTGCTCGATGGAAATAGTACCAATGAAGTAAATGGAAATCAGTCCCAAGCCCCCAACTACCAGGCACAGCATGTGCGTGAAGCGGCGGCTGGTGGCGCGGGCAATGAAGGGTAGGGACAGTGCGGCGAGCGCCGAAACGCCATTGTAGACCGAAAAGCAGACGTTTACCCAGTCGGCGCCCTCGTTATACAGCTTGGAGGTTGTGTCGCTGGTGTGGTAGATGTGGCTCGTGATGGCAGGGGTAGCATAAATCCACATCGAGAACAACGCCAACCAGCTGAAAAACTGCACAATGGCGAGCTGCCGCATGGTGCGGGGCATGTCGCCAACTCCTGCGAATGCCGACTTTACAATGTTCCAAAAGCCCGCCGTGCGGCGCTTCTCGGCCTCAAACTCCTCCATATCCACCGGCGGATATTCCTTGGTGGAGAAGACCGTCCAGGCTACGGCCAGGAAGTAGATAATGCCGCCCGTGTAAAAAGCGTATTTCAGCGAAGGAGAAATCTGACCGGCCGGCGCTACGTTGGAGAAGTGCAGCCACTTGGTGTAAATGAAGGGCAGCAGCGAGCCTACCACGGCGCCTACCCCGATAAAAAACGTCTGGGTGCCGAAACCGATGGTGCGCTGGTTGCTCGGCAGCATGTCGCCCACCAGCGCCCGAAAGGGCTCCATCGAAATATTGATGCTGGCGTCCATAATCCAGAGCATCCCGGCCGCCATCCACAGCGCTGACACGTTGGGCACCACCAGCAGCGCCAGCGACGCGCAGATGGCCCCCACCAGAAAAAACGGCCGCCGCCTACCCCACCGCGGGCTCCAGGTGCGGTCCGAGAGGTAGCC
>CALMOO010000848.1:2735-4241 GCA_937871705.1 uncultured Hymenobacter sp. | reverse complement strand
CCGATAATGGGCTGCACCAACAGGCCCGTCGCCGGCGCCGCCAGCCACAGGAAAGCCAGCTCGTCTTCCTTGGCACCCATCGTTTCGAAGATGCGGCTCATGTTGCCGTTTTGCAGGGCAAAGCCAAACTGGATGCCTAAAAAGCCAAAGCTCATGTTCCAGATTTGCCAGAAGCTGAGGCGGGGCTTGGCGCGCATATTGGGCGACGAGGTGATAACGGCGGAACCAGCCATTGGGAGGGGGGTAGGGAGGTGGGAAGAGTTGTGAGTTGAAAGTTCAGAATCGAAATCGATTTCGAGCTTATTTAAGTAAACTTAACCTCGTTTAAAGCTAAAAAAGCCCGTCATAGACGGGCCTTTTTAGTGTTAGCTGCTCGAAACTTACTGCCGCTTTATCTCCAGCACCGCCGCGCTTAGCGGTGCCAGCGTCAGGTTGAGGCTGGGCTGGGCCTCGCCGCCGTTGAGCAAGTCGCGGTACGTGTGGAGGAAGTCGGGGTCGAGGCCCATGCGCTTCATCACGTCGATCGGAATCAAGATGGTAGGATGGTAGGTTTTGGTATCGCTAAAGTTGACGACTACCAGCACCTGCTGCCCCGCCGTGTAGCGCACAAAGCAGTAGAGCTTGGCCTGGTCAAACTCCTTGCCGAGGTTGTTGGCGTCCTGCAATTCGTAGAACTTGCCCTTGCGGATGGCCTCGCTGCTGCCCGCCAGGTTGAGCAGGCGCACGTAGAAATCGCGCAAGCTCTTTTGCTCGGGGCCGAGCTTACCGCCATCAAACTTGCCCTGGTTCATCCATTTCTGGTGCTCGGGCACGCCCCAGTAGTCGAAAATGGTGGTGCGGCCGTCGCCGGTGTTAAAGCCCGCAACGCCATGCGCCGGCTCGCCCACCTCCTGGCCCATGTAGAGCATGATGGGCCCGCTGCCCAGCGTGGCCGACACTACCATGGCCGGAATGGCACGGCGCGGGTCGGTCGCAAATTCCTTCGAGGCAATGCGCTGCTCGTCATGGTTTTCCATGAAGCGCAGCATGCGCGAGCTGAAGCCATTGCTTTCCACTTTCCAGACATGGTTGATGTCGTCGGTAGTACCTTCCTGGCGCATCAGGCGGCGCAAACCGTCGTAGAGGCCCACCTTGTCATACAAGAAATCGAAGTGACCCTTGGTGAAGTAAGTGGTGTATTCCTTGGGGTTGTAGGCCTCGCCGATAAAAATGAGGCTGGGCTTCACCTTCTTCAGCTCTGGGATGACGTAGTCCCAAAACTCGACGGGCACCATTTCGGCCATGTCGCACCGGAAGCCATCGACGTCCTTTTTGGCCCAAAAAATGAGGATGTCCCGCATTTTCACCCACGTATCAGGTACGGGGCTGAAGTAGGTTTTGCGTTCGTGCTGGTAGTCGACGCCGTAGTTCAGCTTGGTGGTCTCAAACCAAGAGTCGAGGTCAGGGGCTTCCGAAAATACGTCATTGCCAGTGGCTTTGGCCGGAAACTCGCTGTATTTCTTGTCC
>CALMOO010000848.1:0-2725 GCA_937871705.1 uncultured Hymenobacter sp. | reverse complement strand
ATAGCCGGCCGGCACCACAAAGCGCTTGCCGGGCAGGTAGTAGAAGTTGTTATTGGGCGCAAAAGCCTTGGTCTTGTCGTCCTGCGCACCCAGGTCGACTACCCCCGCCGGCTTGGCATCCGACTTATACGAGCGCGCTACGTGGTTGGGAATGAAGTCAATGATTAGCTTTAACCCGTGCGCATGGGTCCGTTTAACGAGGGCGTCGAACTCGGCCATGCGGTTTTTGGTCTCTACGGCCAGGTCGGGGTCTACGTCATAGTAGTCCTTGATGGCGTAGGGCGAGCCGGCCCGGCCCTTCACCACATCGGCATCGTCGGCGAGCAGGCCCGAGGCGGGGTAGCTCGTCATGGTAGCGTGCCGGATAATGCCGGTGTACCAGACGTGCGAAACGCCCATCTTCTTAATCTCCGTCAGCGCCCGGTCGTTGATGTCGCTGAACTTGCCGCAGCCGTTCTCTACTATCGTGCCGTAGGGCTTATTAAGCGCCACCTTATTGCCGAATAGCCGGGGTAGTAATTGGTAAATAACCAACTTATTATCCTGCGGAATTTCGTCGGTGGTGTTCGGGTCAGGGGCGAAAGCAGCAGTGGTGTCGGCCACGGTGGGAAAATGCAAAGTGAAAGCAGTCAAAGCCAATAAACCGGCTGCCAATAGGAGGTTCTTCATAAGCGCCGGTAAGGTAGGGGCTTAGTAGGTAATTAGCAATGAGCAAGTAACCACAAGTAAGGCGTAGGTAACTTCTGAGGTTACTTCCGGCTTACACACTCTTGTTCACGAATCCCTACCCTGCCTGCGCCAAGGGGTATAGCATCAGCTCGCTTACTACTACGTGCGGTAGCCCTCCAGGTATGCAAAACCCGGCCCGCGCCACAGCCAGCAGATGCAAGCTGCGCCCGGGCCGGGCCAACACAAAGCGGCGCTATTTGCGCAGTTCTACTACCCAGGCGGTGTGCGCCGGTACGGTCAGGTTCTTCAAGTCGGCAATGGCCGCGCCGGTCACTACCTCTACGCCCGACGAGAAGCCCGTTGTGCGCTCAGCAAATCGTGACCCGTCCACCTTTTTCTCCTGCTTGGTGTTGTTAGCAATGACCATCACGCACTCGCCGGCGTCGTTGTAGCGGAAGTAGGTGTACACGCCATCCTGCGGGATAAACTGCATCAGCTTGCCGCTGCTCAGCACCGGGTGCGCCTTGCGGTAGTTGGCCAGCTTGCTCACGTAGTCGAAGGCCTCGCCGGCCTGGCCCGAGCGGGTGGTGAAGTAGTTGGTTTTGTCGCCGGTCCAGCCGCCGGGGAAGTCCTCGCGCACCTTGCCGTCGGGGTCCGAGAAGTTCTTCATCAGCACCTCAGTGCCGTAGTAGAGCTGCGGCGTGCCGCGCAAGGTTAGCAGCCAAGCAATGCCCATCTTAAACTTCGCAAAGTCTTCGCCAATCACCGAGTAGAAGCGGCTCATGTCGTGGTTGTCGAGGAACGGCACGTTGCGCGTGGCATCGGTGTACATCCAGTCGCCTTGCAAGGCGTGGTAAAGCTTATTCAAGTCGCCACCATCGCCCTTCAGCACGTCGCTGATGCCGAAGCAGATCTGGAAATCAAGCACGCCCGGTAGGTTCGACTTGAAGCCGTTGATGGGCGGGAAGATGTTCTGAGCGAAGAACGCTTGCTCGGCCTCCGTGCCCTCCCAAGCTTCGCCAAATAGCGCCAGCTTGGGGTATTCATCCTCAATAGCTTTGCCCCAATCCATCAAGAACTTAGGGTCCGAATAGGGGTAGGTATCGATGCGGTAGCCATCCAGGCCAGTGCTCTCGACCCACCACAAGAAATTCTGAGTTAGATACGTCGATACCAACGGGTTGCTCTGGTTCACGTCGGGCATGGTCGTGTCAAACCAGCCATCATTTTCCAGCTTGCGGTCAAGCTTAGAGGCGTACGGGTCGTTGAGGACGAAGGCGTTGTAGTTCGACCGCGTGAAGGTCGGAAACGCGTGGAACCAGTCGGCTGCTGGCTTGTCCAAGAACAAGTGGTGGTAGCTGCCCCAGTGGTTGAGCACGATGTCTTGCACCACTTTAAGCCCTTGGCTGTGTGCGTGTTTTACAAACTGCACGTACTCGGCATTGGTGCCGTAGCGTGGGTCCACCTTGTAGCAGTCCGTCACGGCGTAGCCGTGGTAGCTAGCCTTGGGCATGTCGTTCTCAATGATGGGGGTAGGCCAGATAGTGGTGGCGCCCAACTGCTTGATGTAGGCAAAGTGGTTCTCGATGCCCTTGAGGTCGCCGCCGTGGCGGGCGTACATCGAGTCGCGGGCAATATGGTTGACGCGCGTGCCCTTCACCACATCATTCTTGGTGTCGCCGTTCGAGAAACGGTCGGGCATCAGGAAGTAAATAAAGTCGGCCTGGGTGAGGCCCTGCGTGCGGGCGGGGTCCTGGTTGCGCGGGCGCAGCTCGTAGTTATACGTCAGGTTTTTGGCGCCTTTGAACTGCAGCTTAAGCTGGCCGGGCTGCGCCTGCGGGCTCACAGTGAGATTAACAATAAGATAATTGGGACTCTCCAACTTCTGAAAGCCATCGAGTGTCACGCCGGGGTAGGTGGGTAGGCTGACCTGGCTAGCGGCGATGCCGGGCGCATTTACCAGCAGTTGCAGCTTAGGGTTTTTCATGCCCACAAACCAGTAAGTAGGGTCGATGCGGACCGCTGGGGCCTTTTTCGCGTTGGGCCGGGCCGGGGG
>CALMOO010000847.1:13283-14908 GCA_937871705.1 uncultured Hymenobacter sp. | reverse complement strand
GCATCGGGCAGCGAATTGGCCCGAAAAAATATCCAGGCATACGCCACTAAGGCCAGGGTAGCAGCCGTGCTCAGCACGCGGCGCAGGCGCGGCCGGGCTGCTACCCCCAACCGCTGAACTAGGGCGGCGCGGGCGGGCGCCGACCAGCTTTCGGCCACAAGATAGCCGCCGTGCAAGGCGCCCCAGACTACGAACGTCCAGCTTGCGCCGTGCCAGAGGCCACTTAGCAAAAAGACAATCAGTAAGTTGTAGTAAGTGCGGGCCTCGCCGCCGCGGCTACCCCCCAGCGGAATGTACACGTAGTCGCGGAACCAGCCCGAGAGCGACATGTGCCAGCGTCGCCAAAAATCACCGACCGAAACGGCCAGGTAGGGCTGGCGAAAATTTAGCACCAAGTGGTAGCCCAGCACCCGCGCCGCGCCGCGCGCCAGGTCGGTGTAGCCCGAAAAGTCGGCGTAAATCTGCCCCGTAAATGCGGCCACCGCCAGCAGCAGCGCCAAGCCATTAAACTGGCGCGGATGGTCAAACACGGGGTTGGCGAGCAGCGCCAAGCGGTCGGCAATGACGACTTTCTTGAACATGCCCCATGCCATGAGGCGCAGCCCGCTCGCTACGCGGCCGTAGTCAAAATCGTGCTGCTGCCGCAGCTGCGGCAGCATCTGGCCGCCGCGCTCAATGGGCCCCGCCACGAGCTGCGGAAAAAACGCCACAAACAGCGCGAAACGCCCCAGATTCTGCTCGGCCGGCAGGCGGCCCTGGTACACGTCCACGATGTAGGCCACCGACTGAAACGTGTAGAACGACACGCCCACCGGCAAGGCCAGCGCCAGCGTAGGCGCGGCAAACGGCACGTGCAAGGCTGCCGCCAGCGCACCGGCCATCTCCCCAAAGAAGTTGAAGTACTTGAAAACGAACAGTGTGCCCAGGTTACTGGCCAGGCTCAGGTAGAGCCAGGGGCGGCGCTGGGCGGGGGTAGCAAGCCGGCTCATGCGCACGCCGCTGTAGTAGTCGAGCAGGGTGGTGGCCGCCAGCAGCACGCCATAGATGGCCCGCCAGCTCAGGTAGAAATAGTAGCTGGCCGCCAGCAGCAGCGGCGCCCGCCAGCGGGGGGGTAGGGCAAAATAAAGCCCGGCCACCAGCGGGAAAAAAACAAGGAAGTGAAGCGAGTTAAACAGCATTGGCCGGGCGTGGGCCGGCAAAGGTCGGGCTAAACTTGGCGCCGCCTCATCTGCCGGCGGGGGGGTAGGGCGAGCACGGGACGGGTTTGTTTAATATCCCGGCACAATTACTGCCTGCGTACCTTTGCCTTTCCCGAACCCCGCAGCTAGCGGGGGTGTTAATTAGCTATTATGCAGGTTACCATCGATAAGAATTCCGGCTATTGCTTTGGTGTCGAGTTTGCCATTCAGATGGCAGAAGATGAGTTGAATAGTGGCGCCGATACGCTTTATTGCCTCGGCGATATCGTGCACAACCGTATGGAAGTGGAGCGCTTGAACAAGCAAGGGCTGCGCGTCATCGACCGCGAGCAGCTGGGCACGCTTCACGACTGCAAGGTGCTGATTCGAGCCCACGGCGAGCCGCCCGAAACCTACCAGTTGGCCCTGCAAAACAACTTGGAGCTG
>CALMOO010000847.1:7981-13273 GCA_937871705.1 uncultured Hymenobacter sp. | reverse complement strand
GTGGTGCTGAAGCTGCAAAACCGCGTCAAGCACGCCTTCGACGCTACTACCCGCGAGAATGGTCAGATTGTGATTTACGGGCAGCCGGGCCACGCCGAGGTTATCGGCCTCACGGGCCAAACCCGCAACCAGGCGCTGATTGTGATGACCGAGGCCGACCTCGACCAAATTGACTTCACCCGGCCCGTCACGCTCTTCAGCCAGACTACCAAAAGCACGGCTGGCTTCTACAAGATGAAGGCGCTCATCGAAGCCCGTATTGTTGCTGCTGGCGGGGTGCTCGAAAGCTTCGATGCCAACGACAGCATCTGCCGGCAGGTGAGCAACCGCGAGCCGCAGCTCGCCAAATTTGCGTTGGAGCACGACGTTATTTTGTTTGTGAGCGGGCGCAAAAGCTCCAATGGCAAAGCGCTTTTTTCCGTTGTAAATGCCGTAAATCCACGCAGCTATTTCATTGAAAATGAAAACGAGCTCGACGGGGAATGGTTGGTAGGCGCAAACTCAGTGGGCATCTGCGGCGCCACCAGCACTCCACTGTGGCTGATGCGCCAGGTAGCCGAGCGCGTCGAGGGTATCGGGGTGGCGGTATAGCGAGCGCTACGCGCCGGGCAAAGCAGGCAGCGCTTGTTCGTAGAGCCGCTTATTCTCCTCGTCAAATACCACAAAAACTACTTCTTTCGGCCATTCGTGCGCCGCTAGCCATTGCTGCACTTCGTGCACAGCAATGGCAGCAGCCTCTTTCTTGGGGTAGCCATACACGCCCGTGCTGATGCTGGAAAAAGCCACCGATTCCAGCTTGTTGTCGAGGGCAATTTTCAGGCTGTTGCGGTAGCAATTGGCCAGTAGTTCTGGCTCGCTTTGGTGACCACCGTTCCAGACCGGCCCTACGGTGTGAATAACAAATTTGGCTGGCAGGCGGCCGCCCGTAGTAATAACGGCCTCACCAGTCTTGCAGCCGCCTTGCCTAGCCCGAATCTGGCGGCATTCTTCCAGAATCTGGGGGCCACCGGCGCGGTGAATGGCGCCATCGACACCCCCACCGCCGAGCAGCGAGGAATTGGCGGCGTTGACGATGGCCGTGGTGTCAAGCTTGGTAATGTCGCCCTGCTCGACGCGCAGGCGAGGGGTAGGGAAGGTGCCCGATGAGGAAGTGGCCATGACAAGGGAAATCAGCTAAAGCTGCGAGGTGTACGCAACGGTTGGGGCCGAGTTTTTACCGTTCGGGTGGCCAGAATTACCGCTTGGGCTTCGGCAAATTGCGGAGGGGTAGGCCAAAAACCTACATTTGACCATCACTTCCAACCGCCATTAACTCCTTTCGCCATGCAGCCCCTCCGCCCCACTACCCCCCCTGATGCTACCCGCGACCAGCGCCTGTGGCAGATTGCCAAGGCCCGCATGAAATTTCAGAGCCACCTGCTCACGTATGTTATTATCAACGCGGGCCTGTGGCTACTGTGGGCCGTGCTGCCGCAGCCCCACGCCACCCGCGATTTGCTGCCCTGGCCGGTTTGGGCTACAGTGTTCTGGGGCTTTGGGCTGGCCATGCAAGGCTTTGCCGCCTACAGCAGCCTCAACCGGGGCGAGCGCACCCAGCGCGAGTACGAGCGCCTGCTAAATGAGCAGCAGTACTAAGACCGGCCACCCCTGCGCGCGCCACTTACGTATCTTTAAGCCCTGCCCCTTGGCAGGGCTTTTTGCTATGCATTTGCCACCCTTTTTGCCGCTGCCGCTGCTGGGCGCAGCTTCGTTGCCCACTACTTGCTTGGCTACTTTTACGCCCCACGCCCGGCCGGTGACCGATAATCTTTGGCTCATTGAGCTGCCCGCAGGCTTTCGCATCAGCTACAAAGGGTAGGCGCATGGCACTCAGCAAACCACCAAGAGAGCGGCCGGTAAAGCGCCAGCTCGGCCGCCGCGAGCTCATCGACCTGCCCGCGCTTGCCCTATATGGGGTAGAAGCCAAGGTGGACACCGGCGCTTACACCAGTGCCATCCATTGCAACGAGGTGCGCCTCGTGCCCGACCCCACTACCGGCCAGCCGGTGCTCTACGTGCGCCTGCTCGACCCCGAACACCCGGCCACCAACGGCCAGTTGCTCGCATTTCGCGAGTTTGACCAGCGCGATATTCGCTCCTCCAACGGGGATGTGCAGGCCCGCTACGTCATTAAAACCGTGGTGCAGCTGTACGGCGAAAACTTCGAAACCGAGTTTTCGCTGGCCGACCGCTCCGACCTGCGCTACCCCGTGCTGCTGGGCCGGGCGCTGCTAGGCCAGGGGCATTTTGTGGTCGATGTGGCGCGGCGCGATTTATCTTATAAGGCTGAGCGCCGGACCGCTGGCCACTTGCGCCTACCCCGCCTCGGCAACACAGGCCCAGTTTAGCCGTAGCTTGGCGGCGGCAAGCCCGCGTTTCTACAGCCTATCTTCATGTAAGGGGGGTAGGAGCGACGGGCTAAGTAGTTTTTTAAAAGCGCAACCAGTTATTTTTCCCAGCTAGTGCCGGCATTATTTATATGAACCTGGCTATTCTTTCGCGCGAACCGAAATCGTACTCCACTAAGCGGCTTCTGGCCGCCGCACATGAGCGCGGCCACGCAGCCCAGGTTATCGACCATTTGCAGTGCAACCTGGTGCTGGAGCAGGGCCAGCCCGGCATTATTTACCAGGGCCAGCCCCTGCCGCATTTCGACGCCATTATTCCGCGCATCGGGGCGTCGGTCACGTTCTATGGCACGGCCGTGGTGCGGCAGTTTGAGATGATGAAGGTGCGCACGGCCGTGGATAGTCAGGCCATTGTGCGCTCTAGGGATAAGCTGCGCTCAACCCAAATTTTGAGTCGGGCGGGGGTAGGAATGCCCAAAACAGCGTTCACCAATTTCAGCACCGATGTGCCCGCGCTCATCGAGCACGTGGGCGGTGCGCCGGTCATTATCAAGCTCTTGGAGGGCACGCAGGGTCTGGGTGTAGTGCTGGCCGAAAGCGCCAAAGCCGCCCAGTCGGTTATCGAAGCCTTCCACAACCTCAAGGCCCGCATCTTGGTGCAGGAGTTTATCAGCGAAGCCAAGGGGGCCGATGTGCGCGCCTTCGTGGTGCACGGCGAGGTAGTGGGGGCCATGCGCCGCCAGGGCAAAGAGGGTGAGTTTCGCTCTAACCTGCACCGCGGGGGGGTAGGAACGCTCGTGAAGCTGAGCCGCGCCGAAAAAGCCGCTGCCTTACTGGCTACCAAAGCGTTGGGCCTGGATGTGGCGGGCGTGGATATGCTGCAAAGCCAGCGCGGCCCGTTGGTGCTCGAAGTCAACTCGTCGCCTGGCCTCGAAGGCATTGAGAAAGCCACCGGCCTCGATATTGCCGGCCGCATCATCGACTACACGGCGGCTTTGGCCCACCGCAAGCGCGGCGGCAAAGGCAAAATCAAGCCTAAAAAGCCCGCTACTCCCGACGCCGCGGCCGACGTGTAAATCGGAACTGGCGGGATTCTTGAAGAAGGCGCAACCTTTTTTCACCCGGCTGTTTCCGGCGAATTCCGCTAGCGCTGCTATGCCCCCAGTTGGCTCTTTATTTATCAATGGTTTGCACATCTTGCCGGGCGAGCGCGTGCTCACCCGGCTCGTGATTTCGAAGCTGCCCTCCGGAGCGGTTATCGACGTGCCGGTGCACGTAATCAGGGCCGTGGCGCCCGGCCCGGTGCTGCTGCTGATGGCCGGCATGCACGGCGATGAGGTGAACGGCATCGAAACCATTCGGCGGCTGCTGCGCCGCAATTTGTTGCAGCCGGCCTGCGGCACCATTATCGCTATTCCTATTCTTAATATCTATGGTTTTCTGAACTTTAGCCGCGATGTGCCCGATGGCAAGGACGTGAACCGTTCTTTTCCGGGGCACCCGCGCGGCTCGGTGGCCAGCCGGGTGGCGCACCGCTTCATGCGCGAGATTATGCCGCTCGTCGACTGCGGCATCGACTTCCACACGGGTGGTGCGGCCCGCGCCAACTTTCCGCAACTGCGGTGTGTGCTGGGCGAAGACGACCTGACCGATGCGTTGGCGGAGGCGTTCGCGGCGCCCTTCACCTTGCACGCCCGCCTGCGGCCCGGCTCGCTGCGCGCCACGGCCCACGCGCTGGGCAAATCCATTATCGTATTCGAAACCGGCGAGAGCCTGCGCCTCGATGAGCCGGGCATTGAGGCTGGCATTGCGGGCACGCTGCGGGTGCTGCACCACCTAGGCATGAGCACGGCCGAGGGCCCGGCGCCCATTAGCCCCAGCATTGTGTGCCACCGCCACCGCTGGCTGCGGGCGCGCTACGCCGGGCTATTTCGGGCCATGGTCAAGCTCGGTGATTACGTGGAGCAGGGCCAGGTATATGGTTCCGTAGCCGACCCCTACGGCTTGCAATCGGTGCGGCTAGAGTCGCCGATGAGCGGTTACGTTATCGGTTTCAACCACATGCCCGTGGTCAACCAAGGCGATGCGCTGCTGCACTTGGCAGTGCCGGATGAGGCGTGAATGGGGGAGTTGGCTCATTCACCGCTACCCCCATTACCTTTGTTAACATGAAAAATCCTGCTCAACTAGCTTTTAATACGGTGCTGCTCATTGCAGTAGCCGTACTCTACTTTCTGCATTTCAACCAGCGGCCAGCGGCTGCGCCCGTAGCCGCGGCAGCTCCTACCGAAACGGCAGCAGCTCCGGCCGACACGGCCGCCGCGCCAGCCCCAGCCCCAGAAGCCGCCGTGCCCAGCACTGCTTCCCCCTCTGTGGCCGCAGAGCTGGCTGGCCCAGCACCCGCCGCCGGCGCCATCGTGTACGTCGAATCGGGCAAGATGCTGGATGGCTACCAGGGCATGAAAGATGCTCGCAAAGCCTTCGAGGTCAAGGCCAAAGGCTGGGAGCGCCAAAACCAAACGCTCATCAGCGGCTTCCGCACCGCCGTGGAGCAGTACCAGAAATCGGCCGCCACGCTCACGCCCGAGCAGCGCGCTGCCGCCGAGCAGAAGCTGCAAGCCCAGCAGCAGCAAGGCGCCGTAGAGCAGCAAAAGATTCAGGCCCAGGCCCAGGAAGCCGAAGCCAAGCTCACGCAAACTGTGCTCGAAAGCGTGAACAAAAAAGTAGAAGCCTACGGCAAAGCCCACGGCTACAAGATGATACTTATTGCCGCGCCCAGCGGCACCATCGCCTACGGCGAAAAGGGGTTAGATATTACCCAGCCGGTGCTCGCTTACCTAAACTCGGAGTACCGGAAGAAGTAAGCAGCGTTGTTTAAGAAGTCAAAAGGCGCCCGCAACATCAG
>CALMOO010000847.1:5686-7971 GCA_937871705.1 uncultured Hymenobacter sp. | reverse complement strand
GCCTTTTGGCGTAGGTGGCAAGCCCCGCTTCCTACGCGATATCTAGCACCACCTTGCCTAGCTGCTTGCCTTCTGCTAAGTACCGCAGTGCCGCTTCGCCTTCAGCCAACGCAAAATGCTTGTCGACCACCGGCACCAGCTGGTGCTCGTTCACAAAAGCCAGCATGGCATCAAAATCCTGGTAGCTGCCCATCGAAGAGCCCAGCACGCTCAGCTGCTTCCAGAAAACTTTGCCCGGCGCCAGCTGCGGAATATTGCCCAGCGTGCCCCCGTAAAACACGATACGCCCGCCCGGCGCGGCCACGTCGAGCAAGGCATCAAACGCCGCGCCGGCCGCGCTGTCGATAATCACATCGAACGCGCCGCCAGCCCGCTGGGTGAGCTCTTTGCCCCACTTTTCCTGGTTGTAATTGATGCCCCCGCGCAAGCCGAGGGGTAGGGCCAGCGCTCGTGCCAGCTTGTCATCGTGGCCCGACGTTACCCAGACTTCAGCGCCCGCCGCGGCGCAAAACTGCGCGGCCACCAGCGCCACGCCCCCGCCAATACCCGTCACGAGCACCCGCTCGCCGGGCTGCAGCTGTGCCCGCACAAACGCGGCCCGGTAGGCCGTGAGGCCCGCCAGGGGTAGGGCGGCCGCCTGCGCCCAGTCGAGGTGCGCGGGGCGGGGCCGCACGTAGTCGGCCGGCACCACGCTGTACTCGGCAAAAGTGCCGGGGTCGGGCATGCCCAGCACCCGGAAGCTACGGCCCTGCGCCTGCTGCCTGTCGCCCCAGTCCACGCCAGGATAAATAATGACTGGAGCATTCATTGCCAGGTTGGCTACACCTTCGCCGAGCGCTGCTATTTCGCCGCTGCCGTCGGCGCCGAGCGTGCAGGGCAGCTTAATGCCGGCGTACTGGCCTTTCTGAATCCAGATATCGCGGTGGTTGAGCGCAGCGGCTCGGAGCTTCACCAGCACCTCGCCCGCGGCCGGAGAGGGGGTAGGGATTTCGCGCGCCCCGGCGGGCTGCTGCACGGCATCTAATTGGAGAGCAAGCATTTTTTTAAGGAGCAAATGAGTAGGTGAGAGAAGGAGGGAATGAGTCTTAAACAAGAAAAACTTAAGATTGCTCAGGCAGTTTTCTGTGTCCTCACCTAATCACTTATTCTATCCCTTCGCCTACCCCTTCCCGCTGCATCGACCACACCGCCAGCGGCCCGGCCACTAGCAGCCCCATCGCCAGCCCGCCAATGTGGGCAATATTGTCAATGTTGCCGGTAATGCCTGAAATTAAATTGCTCAGTACCAGGTATAACACGAGGCCTAACATAGCGCGCCGGTCCGACTTATCAAGTACCATTTTCTTGCTCAGTAACAAGACCAGCATAAACCCATAGAGCCCAAAAATGGCCCCGCTGGCGCCCGTCGAGTTGATGCCGCTACTGTGGTACCACACCGTGGCCAAGCTAGCGGCCAGCCCGCTGGCCAGGTACACGGCCAGCAGCCGCCTGGCGCCCACGCGCTGCTCCAGCATCAGGCCCAATAACCAAAGGCTGAACATATTAAGGGCCAGGTGCATGGCGCCGCCGTGCACAAACAAGCTGGTGAGCAGCCGCCACGGCTGCCCGTGCAGCGTGAGCGTCGAGACGTTGGAGCCCCAGGCGGCCAGCTGGCGGCCGGTGGGCGCAGTAGCCGACACGCCGCTCAGCGTCATGGCCAGCCACACCAGCACCGTGAGGTCGATG
Source organism: uncultured Hymenobacter sp. (assembly GCA_937871705.1). Classification (GTDB taxonomy): domain Bacteria; phylum Bacteroidota; class Bacteroidia; order Cytophagales; family Hymenobacteraceae; genus Hymenobacter. The sequence goes on along the minus strand of CALMOO010000847.1, from coordinate 6,246 downwards.
AGCAGCGGCACGGCCACATAGGGCGGGCTCGGCCAGAACAAGCCTTTGCCGAGCTGCCGCAGCAGCTGGCCCCACGTTTCGGGCGGCTCGGCAGTAGCTTGGGCCTCAAGCGAGGGGGTAGGAGCGGGCGCGTCGGGCACCAGGCCGCGGCGCTGCAGCTCGGCCACGGCGGCGGCGCCCACGGCAGGCGGGTAGCGGCTGGCGTGGCGGGCCAGGTAGAGCAGCTCGGCATCGGGCCGCTGGGCAAAGTGGGCCGAGGCGGCTTCGGGGGTGGAAATATCCATCGAGCTACTCTAACCACCAGCCACCGGCTTTGGGTTTCAGCCTACAGAAAGCTAGTAGCCACTGGCCGGCCTCTTAGCACGTAGGTCAGCAGCTGGCAGGTACTAAGAAATGACCTAAGAAATGAGGGGTAGGCGGCGCAGCAGTTCCTCGCGGTACGTGCGGCCGAGCGGCGCTTCCACCGAGCCCGGCAGCCGAATAACGCCCGCCACCGGGTCGACGTAATCGACATAGTTCAAATTAACCAGCCACGAGCGATGCACCTGCACAAAGGTGTC
>CALMOO010000847.1:4845-5676 GCA_937871705.1 uncultured Hymenobacter sp. | reverse complement strand
AAGGTGTCGGGTAGGCTCAGCAGCAGCTCCGTGAGCGGCGTGCGCACCGAGTGCCGCCGCCCCGATACCAGCGTCAGCACGGCGTGCTTTTGCTCGGTGCGCACGCAGGTGATGTCGGCCACGGCCAGGCGCATCAGCACGTCGCGCTCGCGCACAAACAGCCACGGCGAAGCCGCCGGGCTAGCGGCGGGCGCGGGTGCTTCCCAGTCGAGCGGCGTGTACGCTTGGCCATAAAGGCCCAGCTCCACCATGCCGCGCAAGCGGGTGATGGTGAAGGGCTTGGGGAGAATAGCCAGCGGCTGCAGTGCCCGCGCCCGCGCCAGCAGCGCGGTGTCGTCGGTGGCCGAGATAAAAATGAGGGGTAGGGCCCCCGCCTGCCGCAGCTCCTGCGCCAGCACCACGCCATCGGGCCCTGTGCCCAGGCCCAGGTCCAGAATGGCCAGGGCTGGCCGGGTGGCCGCGCACAAGGCCAGCGCCGCCGCTACCGTGGCCGCCGGCCCCAGCACCGGCAGCCCCAGCTGCGCCAAGCAGGTGCTCAGCAGCCGGGCTTGGGTAGGGCTGTCTTCCACCACCAAAATGGGGCGTGCAAGGTCGGTCATATAATAGCGTGCTGGCGTGTTAATCTGCCTCAAAATTAAGCAGTAAGGCTGTATGAAGCCAGGGCCACAAGTTGGCTAAAGGTACTGCCAGAAAACAAAAAAGTCCCTCCCCAGGCAGGGGAGAGACTTCTTATTAACTGGCGCCAGGCGCCAGAAATTACATCTTCTTGGTAGTGTCAGCGCCCGATTTAACGGCATCAGCAGCCTGCTCACCAGCTTTCTTGGTCGAGTC
>CALMOO010000847.1:0-4831 GCA_937871705.1 uncultured Hymenobacter sp. | reverse complement strand
GCTTCTACTGCGTCAGCTTTCTTGTCGGTAGCCTCTTCAGCTTTGCCGCCGCACGAAGTCAGCGAGAACGAAAGAGCAGTTACGGCGAGGAAAAGTACTTTTTTCATGGTAAAAGGAGGTTAAGGTGTTGCTTGGTGTCGAGCTTAATACCAAGCAACTGTTCAGGTAACCCATCCGTACCAGGAAGATTTTACTTTTTCCGGAAAGCCAGTCCAATTGGCACGCCCGTGAAGTCGAAGTGCTCGCGCAAGCGGTTTTCGAGGTAGCGAGCATACGAATCCGGGATGTACTGCGGCAGATTGCAGAAGAAGGCAAATACCGGGTTGTGCGTCGGCAACTGAGTCGCGTACTTGATGCGCACCATCTTGCCCTTCTGAATGGGCGGCGGATACTTCTCGATTTCCTTCAGCATCACGTCGTTGAGCTGCGAAGTCGGGATTTTCTTGCGCTTGTTCGAGTACACTTCCATGATGACCTCCAGCGCCTTGTGCACGCGCTGCTTGTTCAGCACCGAAATAAACAAAACGGGGGGGTAGGCGATGGGCGCGATTTTCTCCATAATCTTGGCCTCGAAATCGCGGGCGGTATTCGTCTCCTTGCCCTCAATTAAGTCCCACTTGTTCACTAGGATAACGATGCCCTTGCGGTTTTTGTCGGCCAAGGCAATGATGCTCACATCCTGCGCCTCGATGCTGCGGCTGGCGTCCAGCAGAATAACGCACACGTCGGAGGCCTCCATGGCGCGCAGCGTGCGCATGTTGGAGTAAAATTCCACGTCCTCGTTCACCCGCGCCTTGCGGCGCAGGCCGGCCGTGTCGACCAGCATAAACTCGTGGCCGAAGGCCGTGTATTTGGCCTCGATGGCGTCGCGGGTGGTGCCGGCCTGGTCGGTTACGATGCTGCGCTCTTCGCCCAGCAATAGGTTGACAAACGATGACTTACCCACGTTAGGGCGGCCCAGGATGGCGATGCGGGGTAGGCCCGCGTTGGGCTCTTCCTCACCCACTTCGTCGAAGTGGCTAACGATGGCATCCAGCAATTCGCCGGTGCCCGAGCCATTCGCCGAGCTAATGGCGAATACCTCCGTCTCGCCCAGGCCTAGCGCGTAAAACTCGCCCGAGCCCTGCGCCCGCAGGTTGGTATCGGCTTTGTTAGCAACTAGATAAATGGGTTTCTTGCCGATGTAGCGGCGCAGCACCTGAGCAAATTCCTCGTCCAGCCCGTGCATCCCGGCCTCAGCATCGACCATAAACAAGATAACGTCGGCTTCGTCAATGGCCAGCTTTACCTGGCGGTTGATTTCGCTCTCGAAAATATCCTCCGAGTTGTGGACGTAGCCGCCCGTGTCGATGACGGTAAAGTTGTGGCCTATCCAGTCGCCGTAGCCGTAGTGGCGGTCGCGGGTTACCCCACTTTGGTTGTCCATGATGGCCTGGCGGCGACCCACCAAGCGGTTAAACAGCGTCGACTTGCCCACGTTGGGGCGGCCGACAATAGCAATGGTATTCATGTAGTTGGCTCCAGCCGCCGCACCGACCGTGCGCGACAGTACCCGGAGTAATTAAGGGTGTGAATGGTCGGATTTTAAATTGTTGTCAAAACGCCTGTCATCCTGAGCTTGCGAAGGACCTTATCACATTTGAACAAGTTGTTCATCGGGGATAAGGTCCTTCGCAAGCTCAGGATGACAAGCGTTTTGTTACTGGTAGCCGAAACGGCTTAGCGCCTTGGCGTCGGTGCGCCAGTTCTCGTTCACTTTCACGAACAGCTCTAAGAACACTTTTTTCTGGAAGAAACGCTCCATTTCTTCGCGTGCCCAGGTGCCTACTTTTTTAAGCGCCTCACCTTTTGCCCCGATGATTATGCCTTTCTGGCTGTTGCGCTCGACGTAGATGATGCCGCGGATGCGAATAATATCGTCATCTTCCTTAAACTCCTCAATCTCAACCTCGCAGCTATAGGGTACTTCCTTTTTGTAGAGCTTGAAGATTTTTTCACGCACCATTTCGGCGGCGAAAAAACGCTCGGGTTTGTCGGTCAGCTCGTCCTTGGGGTAGTAGGGCGGGTGAATGGGCAGGTTTTCGAGGGCCAGCTGCAGCACGCGCTCGGTGCCAAAGGCGTTGAGCGCCGAGATGGGTAATATCTCGGTAGCGTTGGGCAGCTCTTCCTTCCAGAAAGCCAGCTTGGCTTCGACGTCGGCTTGGTCGGCCTGGTCTATCTTGTTGACTAGCACGAAGATGGGCGTATCCTCCGTCTTGCGCAGGCGCTCGATAACGGGCTCTTCGTCGTGCTTTTCGTAGATATCGGTAACGAACAGAATAACGTCGGCATCTTCCAAAGACGAGTACACGAAAGCCATCATGGCGTTGTGCAGCTCGTATTTGGGCTGAATGATGCCCGGCGTATCGGAATAAACGAGCTGAAAATCGGCACCGTTGAGAATACCCAGGATGCGATGGCGCGTGGTTTGGGCCTTGCTCGTGACAATGCTCAGGCGCTCGCCCACCAGCGCGTTCATCAGCGTCGACTTACCCACGTTGGGCTTGCCGATAATGCTAACGAAGCCGGCACGATGCGGGGTAGGTTCGGAATTCACAGCGGATATATTTTAAGGATAGTTTTGAAAATGAGGCCGCAAAGGTACGGCTTATCCGAGCGGTTAGCTGCTGGCTACTAGCTATTAGCTTTTTTTGCGCTCGAATCGAAGCCAAAAGGCGGCGGTTCTGGTTTAAAGAGCACTTGATATAAAATAAGCAATCAGCCGGCTCCTAGTAGCTTTGCAAAAAGCTAACAGCCAATAGCTAACAGCTAACAGCTAAAAATAATGCCTACCCCCTCCCGCCGCATTGGCGTATTACTAGTCAACCTGGGCACGCCCGACTCGCCGCAGACCGGCGATGTGCGCCGCTACCTCAACGAATTTCTGACCGATGCCCGCGTGGTCGACATGCCGGCCGCCGTGCGCTACCCCCTCTTTCAGGGGCTGGTGGTGCCGCTGCGCGCGCCAAAGTCGGCCAAAATATACCAGCAGCTCTGGGATGCCGAGCGCGGCTCACCGCTGCTTTTTCACGGCCTCGACCTGAAGGCAGCGGTGCAAAAAGAGCTGGGCGACGACTACCTGGTAGTGTTTGGCATGCGCTACCAAAAGCCGAGCATCGAGGCGGCCTTGGAGGAGCTGCGCGCCGCGGCCGTAGAGCGCATTGTGGTGCTGCCGCTGTTTCCGCAGTATGCGTCGGCCAGCACGGGCTCGGTGCAGGAGAAGGTGATGGCTATTGTAAAAGACTGGTGGATAGTGCCGAGCATTAATTTCATCAGTCAGTTTGCCACCGACCCTGGCTTCATTGCCACCATTGTGGCGCGGGGCCGGGCCGAGATGGCCAAGCGCAACTACGACCACTTTGTGCTTAGCTACCACGGCATACCCGAGCGGCACGTCAAGAAGGGCGACCCTACCAATTACTGCCGCTTCGGCAGCTGCTGCGATAGCCTCACCGACCAAAACCGCTACTGCTACCGCGCTCAGTGCTTTGCCACTTCGCGCCTAGTGGCCGCCGGCCTGGGCCTGCGCCCCGACCAGTATACCGTGAGCTTTCAGAGCCGGCTGCAGAGCCGCTTGCGCGACCCGTGGCTGCAACCCTACACCGACGAGGTGCTGAAGGAAATGCCCGCTCGCGGCATTAAAAACGTGCTGGCCTTTTCGCCCGCCTTCGTGGCCGACTGCCTCGAAACGACCATCGAAGTTGGCATGGAATTTCGCGAGCTTTTTGAAGAAAATGGCGGCGAGCACTGGCAGCTGGTGCCTTCCCTAAACTCGGAGCCGCAGTGGGTTACGGCCGTAGCCGAGATGGTGCGGAATAGTTAAGAATCAGATTCCGCTGGCCATGCTGAGCTTGCCAAGCATCTTATCACGCCAGAGCAAACTGTTCAGCAGCAATAGGATGCTTCGCAAGCCCAGCATGAAAAGCGGCTTTTATAGCTAGTTGCCCGTTTCGAATGCCCGTTGCATAGCTGCTTCAAAATCAGGGGGTAGCATAAAATCTACGAAGGGTGGGTAGCTGCCCACCGTATCGCGGCTCAGGGCCGTGACGAATACGCTGCTGCCTTCCGCATCAAGGTTTACGGCGGCCAGGGGCAGCAAAATACGCGTATCGGCGTGCGGGGCGGGGGTAGGCACGCCGGGCAGGCCGGGCTCAAGCTGCACATCGAGGTAGAGCACGCGCTGGGTGTCGAGGTCTACTAGCAGCTCATGTACCGTGCCGAAGGCGTGGCCATCGCGGCCGCGCACAGCCCAGCCGCGCGGGTCGGGGTCGCCGGTCGCCATTTCGAAGGTGGGCAAATCGCGCAGGCGCCGCAAGATAGGAGAGTTCATTACGCAGAAGAAAACGTTAAAGCTGGTCGGCAGCGGGTTGGGTCATGGCTTCCTGAAGCGTGGCTACCTGCTTGATATAAGCCTGATTATCAGTTTGCTCGGCAGGTGTCGCATCGTGGCCCGAAAGCTGGTTGGCTTGGCTCAGCAGGCTGCTGGCTTGGCTGGCCAGGTTGGGGTAGGCTTTTTGCTGCACGGCCAGCAGTAGGCTGGCCGTGGCTACCAGGCCGGGGCGCAGGCTGGCTTTAGGGTCGCCGTCTTCGAGGCGAGCAGTGGCGCTGGTGAAGTTGTCGCGCTGCTCCCGAATGGCAGCATCATCGCGCAGGTCGGCGCGGTCGGCCAGTTGCAGCAGCGCGGGGCGCAGCTGCAGCAAGGCGGTGGCCGTGGCGCCTAGCGCCGGCGGGGTTGCATCGGCGGTGGCGGTGCCGTCGGGCGTCCGCGTGATCGACTGCCGCGGCGATTGCG
>CALMOO010000846.1 GCA_937871705.1 uncultured Hymenobacter sp. | reverse complement strand
GCCTCACCCTCACCAACCTCTACAACGTGGTAGAGCAACTACGCGCCGGCCAGCCCCTCACCCCCAAAGAGCAAGCCACCAATCAGCAGGGCCTAGCCTCGGTGCTGCTGTCCCTGCACAACGACCTCGACGCGGCCGTAGCTGAAGCCTACGGCTGGCCCACCACTCTAGCCGATGCCGAGCTGCTAGCCCGCCTAGTAACTCTCAACCACGCCCGCGCCGTCGAAGAAAAAGCCGGCACCGTGCGCTACCTGCGTCCCTCCTACCAGGCCCCTGGCCAGCAGCAGGCTGCCTTGGCATTGCCCACTGCCACGTCTACTGCGACGGCCCTCACTGACCTGGCTATCCTGCAGCCCTGGCCCGCCGAACTCGCCCAGCAGATGCAGGCCGTAAGGGCAATTGTGTCGCAGGCAGCCGCACCGGTTACGGTGGACCAAGTAGCCGCTCGCTTTCGCCGGACCCGGCCCGAGCGCGTGCGGCCGTTGCTCGATACGCTGACGGCGCTGGCCCTGGTGCGGCCGACGCCAGAGGGGGCTTATGCAGGATAAAAGTATTTTTTGAGCTATGCTATAGGAATTGCTAGGAGCAGCTGGTCGAGCTAATCCAAGATTTCGCCAGCCGACATGTGCGAGTCATCGAAAGGGCCTCTTATTAAGGAGTATTTAGCTAAGGAAAGGCGTGATTTATGTGGAAGCTGAGCCATGCTACTCTTTTTATCTCTAAAGGCCCACGCCGAGTTGGGCCTGCTCAATGGCGTGTTGTGTTTATTCATCTTCTTGCTGCTACTAGGCATTGGCTTAGGTATTATCGGGACGCTGATTGAGCTCTATCGTACCCATGTTGGGCAAAAAAACCATCGGGCAAAGCATACCTGAGGGTTGAGGCTACTTTTGAAGGATGCTACTGGTACTGACATATCTGCTATTGCCGCTCGCCACGGGCCTATGGCTGCTGAGCAAGGAGCAGTCGATTGCTGCGTAGGGGCGGGACTTAGTGGCCGGGCGTCCTACTACTGAGTGCGGGGGTAGCGTGCACGGGGCTGTTTGGCTGGTGCCTGTTTCTATTTTGGGCATTACTTGCTAGTGAAGGTTCGCATCTTGGCTCGGGTCCACCGGCGGCTAATGACATTGCCAGCAGTGGCTGTATTTGCTCAGCAGTTCGTGACACTCGTGGCAGCGAGTGCCGGAGTTGGGCGTGAGAGCAGGCATGAGATTGCTGGTTGAGCTGAGAGGCTACTATCTTCGACTTTATGCTTCTATTCTTCTTAGCTGTGACCCAACATGTGATGAGCGGTAAGCCCTTCTTTGTTTTAGGGTTAGGGGTGATTGTATGTGGATACTTGAATCGCTTTTACCAAGCCCGGCTAGTTCAGGAGCGAAAAGTTAATGGGTGGGGAAATGAATCGCTTGCTACCAAAAGGCTTGGACTGGTGTTGAAGGTGGGAGCAGTCTTATGCGGAATATTGCTGCTGGGTATTGTTGGGTGGATGGGTACGCATAGTTGAGCGGCTCGCGTGACCTGTTCAGTTAGTTCCGCCTCGACCAGTTGCAGGCTCGAACCACGCCGGCGGCGCAGGCTTTGTGTGGGGCTACTCGCCTGCCGTAACTCCGGCCTGATTTGCTCGGCGCAGGGAATCAGTTAGGGCTATAGAATCAGCAGCCGGCCGGTTGAATAGTCCAAAAAAGACGGTATCCGTTCCTCGCCGTCGCTCTACCCGAATGCGCTTGCCCTGCCACTTAGGCCAGCCCATCATAGCATACTGCGGTGGCCCGTAGAGCTTGGCGCAGACCCGGGTAAGCTGCGTAACGGCCTGCGTGTCGGTGACACCATAGACGATATTGCAGAGCCGGTTATTTACGTAACCGTACATTTTCAGGGCTAGGGGTGCGCCCTGAAACGTTAGCGTATCGTACGGCTTTTTATAGTAATGCACGTCGGATTTAATCGGCCTACTGAGCGCCATGC
>CALMOO010000845.1:1040-3208 GCA_937871705.1 uncultured Hymenobacter sp. | reverse complement strand
GCTAGATAGATGCGCTTGGCGGCCAGTCGGGCATCATCACCGACCGCACCATGATTCAGTTTCGGATGCTGAACCGCTCCAAAGGCCCCGCCATGTGGAGCCCGCGTGCCCAAAGCGACCGCATGCGCTTCGCCGAAGCCTGGCGCATGACGTTGGAGCAGACGCCCAATGTAGACTTTTGGCAGGAAGGCGTAACCGGCTTGCTCATCGAGCACGATGCCTGCGTGGGCGTGCGCACCGCGCTGGGCATCGAGTTCCGGAGCAAAACGGTGGTGCTGACGAATGGTACGTTCCTCAACGGCCTCATTCACATCGGCGAGAAGAACTTTGGCGGGGGTAGGGCCGCCGAGAAAAACAGCCATGGCATCTCGGAGCAGCTCATCGAGTTGGGCTTCGAAGTAGGTCGCATGAAAACCGGCACGCCGCCCCGCGTGGATGGCCGCTCGCTCGACTACTCCAAAATGGAAGTGCAGGATGGAGACGCCAATCCGAGCCGCTTCTCGTATCTCGACACGCCGCCGCTCACGGGCCAGCGCCCTTGCTACATCACGTACACCAACGAGCGGGTGCACGAGATTCTGAAAGAGGGCTTCGAGAAGTCACCCATGTTCCAGGGCCGCATCAAGGGCTTGGGGCCGCGCTATTGCCCTTCGGTAGAAGACAAAATCAACCGCTTCGCTGATAAAGACCGGCACCAGATTTTTGTGGAGCCGGAAGGCTGGAGTACGGTCGAGTGCTACGTAAACGGCTTCAGTAGCTCGCTGCCCGAAGACGTGCAGTACCGCGCCCTGCGCGAAATCGCTGGCTTTGAAAAGGCCAAGATGTTCCGGCCCGGCTACGCTATTGAGTACGACTTCTTCCCGCCGACGCAGCTGACTAATACCCTTGAGACCAAGCCGCTGCGCAACCTCTGGCTGGCTGGCCAAATTAATGGCACCACTGGCTACGAAGAAGCCGCCTGCCAGGGCCTGATGGCCGGCATAAACGCCCACCAGCGCGTAGTAGGCAAACAGCCCTTCGTGCTGCGGCGCGACGAGGCTTACATCGGCGTGCTCATCGACGACCTCATCAACAAAGGCACCGAGGAGCCCTACCGCATGTTTACGAGCCGCGCCGAGCACCGCATCTTGCTGCGCCAAGACAACGCCGACTTGCGCCTGACGCCGCTCGGCCACGCCCTAGGCCTGGCCTCGGATGAGCGCCTAGCCCGGGTGCGCCAGAAGGAAGCCGACACGGCCGCCGTCCTGCACGTGCTTTCAACCTTCGCCATCGAGCCCGCGACTATCAACGGCTTTTTGACGGAGCGTGGCTCGGCTGAGATTCATGAGAAAACGCGGGCGCTCAACTTGCTGCGCCGCCCTAATATCGAGCTGAATGACCTGGCCGCTACCCTGCCCGCGCTAGCCGAGCAGCTAGTAGCTTTTAGCGCCGAGGCGCAGGAACAAGCCATTATTCAAACCAAGTACGAGACGTATTTGCAGAAAGAGCAGCAACAAGCCCAGCGCATGCGCGAGCTAGAAAACTTCGTGATTCAGGGCCGCCTGAACTACGGCGCTATGCCGGCGCTGAGCCACGAGGCCCGCGAAAAGCTGCTCAAAATCCAGCCCGAAACCTTGGGCCAGGCCTCGCGCATCAGCGGCGTTTCGCCGGCCGATGTGTCGGTGCTGATGGTGTACCTGGGGCGATAGATTCAATTAAAAATTGAGAATCAAAAATTGAAAAAGCTGTCGGCTTGTCGGCTAAGCTGCTTTTAGTTTTTAATTCTCAATTTTTAATTTTTAATTAAACGAAGTGACAACAGAAAATTTAGAAAACTGCCCGGTGTGCGGCAGCTCCAACTTACGCGACAAGCTGCAGGTGCAAGACAAATCGGTGAGCCAGGAGATGTTTACCATCGTGCAGTGCCAGCGCTGTGAGTTTCAGTTTACCAACCCGCGGCCCGACGCTGCGCATATTGGCAGGTATTATGAATCAGCGGCTTATGTATCGCACAACAGCGGCGCGCAGGGTCTGATTAATCGGGTTTACAAGGTGGCGCGCTTCTTTACGGTGCGGCGCAAGGTGGCGCTCATCAGCAAGCTCAATGGGGGTAGGGCGGGCCGGCTGCTCGACTACGGCTGCGGCACAGGCCACTTTCTGGCTCGGGCCAAGAAGGCGGGCTGGCTGGT
>CALMOO010000845.1:0-1030 GCA_937871705.1 uncultured Hymenobacter sp. | reverse complement strand
GGCAGTCGCCGCATCCGGCCCCCCAGGCGTGAGGGGTGCGGTCGCCGCGGTAGCAGGTGTGCGTCTCCGTGCGGATCAACGCCACCAGCTCGCCGCCGCCGAGCGCGTGGGCCAGGCCATTCAGGAGCCGGAAATGCTGACCGAGCTGGCCCCCGGCAGCTTCGATGTGATTACGCTCTGGCACGTGCTGGAGCACGTACACACCCTGAACGAAACCCTGGACCAGCTACTGGCGGCCCTCAAGCCCGGTGGCCAGCTGCTCATTGCCGTGCCCAACGTGGATAGCCTCGACGTGCAGCACTACCGGCAGGCCTGGGCCTCGTACGATGTGCCTCGTCATTTATACCATTTTAGCCCCGGCACCATGCGCCAGCTGCTAGCTCGCCACGGCTTGCGCGTGCGCCAAACCCTGCCGCTTCCACTCGATGCGTACTACATCAGTATGCTCTCGGAGCGCGACCGCTCGGCCGAGCACGTGGGCGGGCCGCTGGCCGTGCTCAAGGCTGGCTACCTCTCTAACCAGTATGCTGCGCAGCACGATGGGCAATATTCCAGCTTGCTCTACGTAGCAGAGCGGATTGCTTCATGAAGAGGGGGTAGGGCAGCAGCGGCCATCTTTGTTTGCCAGTATCATCAGGCCACTATGGGTGGCCTCTACCGAATGCCTGCTCTCGTCGATTTATTTAAGCTTTTTTCTGCTGACTTGCCCGTCTGTTTTTCTTGGCAAAAGCCCCAAAGTCGCCGATTGAAAGCGGCTGCTTCCTTGGCGGCCGCGGTAGCCCTGGCTGCGCTGGGCAGTTGCGCGGCCATTAGTTCGCCGCAGGGCGGCCCGCGCGACAAGACTCCCCCGCGCCTCATCGCAACCTCGCCCGACAGCGCGGCCCGCAACGTAAAGCAGCAGTTCATCAAGCTCACGTTTTCGGAGGCGGTGCAGGTGAAGGACTTGCCCAAAAACCTGCTCATTACGCCCCAGCTAGCCTCCGACAACCAGTACCAGCTGCGCCAGGACCGCACCAGCGTGTCGCTGCTG
>CALMOO010000844.1:4114-9372 GCA_937871705.1 uncultured Hymenobacter sp. | reverse complement strand
GCTATCGACGTATTCAGCCTGCTTTGGAGCGCGAAGGAAACGCTGTATAAGCTGGCCGGGCAGCGCGGCATTATCTTCCGCAAAAACCTGCTGCTCGACCTGCCCCCTACCCCCTGGCCCGCCGCGGGCGAGCTGCCGGCCCGGCTGGCGCTGCCTGGTGGCGTTTCCCGGCACCAGATTTGCTATTTTCGACCCGCAGCCGGCTATGTGCTGACGTACTGTTACTCACTCTCTTCACCTGCTTAACGGCGTTTAGCTACGCTCTCCCACTCTCCGGCTTACTTCTACCCCCTCCATGTTGCTTCGCAAACTTCCTTTATTCCTGGCTGCCGTGCTGCTGCTAGCCACCGTTACCGTAGGCATTGCCCGCGGCCAGGGCGGCACTGTCACCGATTTTACGGTGCAAAAAAGCAGCGGCGGCAGCGTGGCGCTCAGTTCCTACAGCGGCCAAAAGGCCGTTGTGGTGGTTTTTATGAACCCGGCCTGCGCCTTCACGCGCCTTTACCAGGAGCGACTTTCGGCCCTGAGCGGCGCCTACAGCAGCCGCGGCGTGCAGTTTATGTTCGTGAACGTGCTCATCAACCTGGAGTCGGGCGACGGCGGTGGCAGCACCCTGGCTACCTTCTCAGATGCGGGCGCCGCCAGCGCCGCTCTCGGCGTGAGCAAAACCACTGAGGCCGTAGTCTTGCAGCCGGCCAGCGGCGGCTTTGCTGTGCGCTACCGGGGTGCCATCGACGATAACCCCCAGGTAGCCAGCGGGGTGCAGCAGCATTACTTACAGCAAGTGCTCGACAACGTACTGGCTGGCCGGCCGGCCGGGGTGGCCGAGAAGCGGGCGGCGGGCTGCTTAATTAAGCGGTAAAGGCCGTTTGCCATTGCTGGTACCCTAGCGAATAGCGCTTACTCCTCCTCAGCCTCTTCTTCTTTATTATCCGTCAGGATGGCTAGCAGCTGGCCTACTTCTTCAGCTTTGGCGGGCTCTTGCAGGCGCTCGAAGCTCACTTGCAGGTTGCGCATGGCGCGGCGCACAATGTCGAGGTGCGAGCAGGGCTCGTAGAAGCTTTCCTGAGAAGTGATGCCGAGTTGGCCCACATAGTGCTCAATATCAGAGCGCGACAACACGACGCCGCGGTTGTAGCAGTTAATGTAGAACGACAGCGGCCGGTCGTCAAGCTGGTAAGTCAGCACAAACAGGTTAGGCAGGTTCACGCCAAACACCGGCAGGTCGAGGCGCTGGGCCACTAGCAAGTACAGTACGCAGAGCGAGAGCGGGTTGCCGCGCTTGGTTTCAATCACACGCTGCAGCATCGAGTTGGCAGGCGAGTGGAAGTGCTGGGTATTGGCCGAGAACTTGTGGTTGCGGAAAATAACGTGATTCAGCACCTGAATCTGGTCGGCGGGGTGCATCTCGGAGCGCAGCAGCGTCCAGGCCTCAAAGCGCAGCTGCTCGATGGCGCGGTTGAGGGCCTGCAGGTCGGCGTCGGGGTACTGGTACGAGTTGAGCAGCCACATGCCTTCGAGCAGGTCTTGGGCACCATCGTCGCGCCACACGCGCAAGCGCTGCTGCAAGCCCTCAAACTGCAGCTGGTGAATGAGGTCTTCGAGGCGCTGCTGCTGCTGCGGGTCAAGGCTTTCTTCCCAAGACTCTTCCAGGTAGGGAATTATCGTCTCACCCAGGTTCTGAATTTCGCTCTGAATTTGCGGGGCAATTTCCGGGTCGTCGAGCAGCGAGATAAGAGCTTTTATTTCTTTGGTCGTCATGCAACTGAATTCGGCCCACTACTAAGCCGGGGCCGTAATTTAACAACAGGCGCTAGTATTTGTGTTCAATTTTGGGCACGGTCAGGGCAAGCTTTAGCTCGCTAAAATGATGGCCTGCGGTACCAGGCAAAGCTTATCCCTACCCCCCTATCGGCTAAACAGGTTAGCCTTAGCCAGTTCGAGCAGCTCGCCGCCGCGTCCATCTAGGAGAGCTTTCAGAGCATAAATTCCAAACCCCGATGCCTGGTGGCGGTCGATGCTCGGCGGCATGCTCAGCTCCTGGCGCTTCACCACCGCATCGACTATTACGGGGCCGTCGTGGGCAAGGGCTTCGCGCAGCACGCCCTCAAGCAGCGCGGGGTCGGAGACGCGGAAGCCCTTGATGCCGGCGGCCTCGGCCAGCTGGCCGAAGTCGGGGTTGTCGAGCTCAGTGCCGTACTCAAGAACCCCGACGGCCTTCATTTCAAGCTCCACAAAACCATAGGCGCTGTTATTGAAGATGATAACTTTTAGCGGCACCTGCAGCTGGCGCAGGGTTAGCAGCTCGCTCAGCAGCATGGCAAAGCCGCCATCGCCGCACATGGCAATAACCTGGCGGCCCGGGCAAGCCAGCGCAATGCCCACGCCTTGCGAAAGCGCCCCGGCCATGCTGCCATGAATAAACGAACCAATGAGCCGGCGCCGGCCATTCATGTGCAGGTAGCGCGCCGCCCAAATGGTGGGCGTGCCCACATCGCAGGTATAGATAGCGTCGTCGGCGCCCAGCTCGTCGAGCAGGCGGGCCACTAGCTGCGGGTGCAGGCTGGTATCGCCGGCTTCGCCGGTGGCCAGCTCGGCCAGGTGGGCTTCGTCGGCGCGGTGGCGCTCTCGGGCTTCGCGCAGGTGGGCCGAGTCGGTGCGCGCGCGCAGCAGGGGTAGCAGCCGCACCACCGTCTCGATAACGCTACCGTGCAGCCCTACCTCCACTCTGGTGCGCCGGCCAATGTGCTCGGCGCGCCTATCTACTTGCACCACGCGGGCATCTTCGGGGAAAAACTGGCGGTAGGGAAAATCGGTACCGAGCATCAGAATAGCGTCGGCATCCATCAGGGCGTGGTAGCCGGCGGGCATGCCCAGTAGGCCAGTCAGGCCCACATCGAAGGGATTGTGCGCTTCTACGCACTCCTTGCCGCGCAGGGCGTGCACCACGGGCGCTTGCAGGGCCTGGGCAATTTGCAGCAGCTCGGCATGGGCGCTGTCGCAGCCAATGCCGGCCAAAATGGTCACCTTGTCGCACTCGTTGAGGAGCTGGGCGGCTTGAGCAATTTTGTCTTTGGCCGGCACCACGGCGCTATCGTGGCCGAGGGCGGGTAAGCGCGGCTCAGGAGCCTCAACTTCGAGGTAGGCCACATCGCCGGGCAGCACAATTACCGCTACCCCCCCCAGCCCAAGCGCTGCCTGAATAGCGCCCTCCACTATCCGCACCGCCTGCTCGGGCGTAGAAATAACTTCGCAGTAGTGGCTGCACTCTTGAAATAGCCGCTCGGGGTGCGTTTCCTGAAAGTAGCCGGTGCCGATTTCGCCAGTTGGAATTTGGGCGGCGATGGCCAGCACTGGCATGCGGCTGCGGTGGCAGTCAAACAAGCCGTTGATTAAGTGCGTGTTGCCCGGCCCGCACGAACCAGCGCACACGGCCAGCCCGCCCGTGACGCGCGCTTCGGCTCCGGCGGCAAAAGCGCCGGCCTCTTCATGGCGAACCTGAATAAAGTCAATTCCTTCCCGAGTACGAATAGTGTTAGTGAGGCCATTAAGCGAGTCGCCCACCAGGCCGTAGACGCGCCTGACGCCCGCCGCTTGGATGGTATCGATAATAATTTCGGAAACCGTTTTTGTGGGCATAAGCTGGGCACTGGCAGGCTTAGTTCGACCAAGACACCGTATGCATACGTCTGCCAGTGCCCAGCGTTCACCTATTCATCATACTACTTCACGAAGCTACCCAAGGCGGCTCCCGTCAACGTGGCCTTGGCGCTATCAGCAAAGTGATAGCGCAAGCGGGCAATAGCTACATTATTCAGTATCAGCTCACTCCGGCGCTCAATAGCCAAGGTTGCCGTGCCAATACGATTGTCCTGGTTAATCTGCAACGTTGCGTGGCTGCCGGGGGTAGCGCCGGCCGTGGCGCGCAAGCTGCCCAGCTGGTTGCCAACCAGCTCGATGCGGCTCGCTCGGTCTTGCTGCAGGCGTAGGCTGTCTTGCATAAAGCCCTGCACCAGCACGCCCCGGCTCAGCGGATACTCCTGATTCTTATCCATATGAGCTTGGCCTTTCACCTGGTACAATGCATCAGCAGTAAGCGCCACCAACCGGGGGCAGCTGATAACCACGGCTTCATTGCGCCCCAGGTAAGGCCGCTCCTCCGGGAAAGTGGCACTAATTATCAGCTGGCTACCCTGCTGGCGCAGCTGCACATACTTACTCGCCTGTGGGCTGATACGCACGTTGAACGGCCCCGCCACTATTTTCACCCCCACCACACTGGCGGCTGGCACCGCTACCTCGGTAAAATCCTGAAAGTGGAGCGTCGTAAAGTCGCGCAGCGGGTCCTTGTAGGTACCCTTGCGGTACTCGGTGCGCAGGGCCATGTTGTAGGCCGTCAGGGAAGTCAGCAGCACCAGCAGCGCGGCCAACAGATACTTATTGCTGTTTTTCATGAGTGAAGAGGGGGTAGGGAGGCAACTTGCTCCTCCTTGAACTGGGCGTAGCGCTGCTGCAACTCAGCCAGGCTGATGTCGAGCAAGGAAATGGTGTTGAAAAAGGCCGGCAGCTCGTGCTGTAAAAACCGCTCACGGCGATAGGCGCGCACCTTTTGGCCCGCGTCGGGGTCTACAAAAAAGCCAATGCCACGCTTGTTGTACACTACCCCCTGGCTTTGGAGAAACTCGTAGGTGCGCATCACGGTGTTGGGGTTGACTTGCAGCTCGGCGGCGAGGTCGCGCACGGATGGGATTTTCTGGTCGGGCGGCCACTGCTGGCGCAGGATATTCTCGCCCACGTACCCGGCAATCTGCAGGTAGATTGCTTCGTTGTCATTGAATTCCATAATGTTCTAGCTTAAAGCTGCTTTTCGGTGAGCCGGGCGTAGGAAGCCGCCCACAGTAGCGGAATCAGCAGCAGGAGCGGCAGCAGAATCAGGTGCTCCTGCGATTCGGGCAGGCTCAGGGCAGGGCTATCGCGCAGGTGCACCGAGCCCAGCGGCAAGGCCATCTGCACCGTGCTACCAAACATTGCCTTCAGCCACTGAAAGTTGAGGACGCCTACCCCCAGCGCTAAGGCAAAGAATAAGAAAGCCGTTTTGATGAATTGCAGCCCTTTGAAGGCGATGCTCCCCCACAACGCTACCCCGTGCAAAATCAGGAAGATGGCGAGCATGGCGTACATACTTTCTGACCCAGCGAGAATGTTGACTAATGCCTCGCTTTCCCGAAATACGCTGAGCACCAGCCAGTCGGCCAGGT
>CALMOO010000844.1:0-4104 GCA_937871705.1 uncultured Hymenobacter sp. | reverse complement strand
GGTAGAAATCGGCGACGAATACCACCAGAAACACGGGTAGCGAAAACACCCAGGCTACCAAAAACTTTTCGAGCTGAGAGGTGGGGAGGGTGAGCGCCAGCGCGGCGCGGCTGCCCATCCCAAACTGCGCCAGCACCGTGCTGGTAAAGAAACTTCCCGCCCCCAGCAAAAACAAGATAAACAGCACTGCCTGAGCAGTCTCGCCCAGCCCGCCTTGCAGATACGCCAGGAAGCCAAGCACCACCAGCAGGCCGCCCAGCAAGACGGCCGCACCCAGCGCGTAGCTCATCAGATACTCGGCGGTGTGCTTGCGCAGCAAGCGAATAAAGCGTGTCAGGTTAAAGTGCTGGTTCATGGTGCAGCTGGGTTAAATAGGTGGCTACGGCCGACTCTTTGCCGACTAAAGCGTTGAAAAGCATCTCTAAATCCACTTTGCTGTAAGCCCCGGCGTGGTTAGGCCGAATGACCTGCTGGCCGCGCACCGAGGGCTCGGCGTACAGCGCCTCGGGCACGGGCGCACCGGCCGGCGCTGTGCCGAAGCTGAGTTGCTCGGAAAGCTGGTCGATGGTTTCGTTGAGCACGATGCGGCGCTGGTGCAGCACCAGCACGGTATCAATCAGACTGTCGAGGTCGCGCACCTGGTGGGTCGAGATGATGACGCAGCGCTCCTCGCCCAGCGTGCCCGCGATGAGCTTACGAAACTGCGCCTTGGAGGGAATGTCGAGGCCGTTGGTGGGCTCGTCGAGCACCAGCAAGCCCGTATTAGTAGCCAGGGCAAAGGCAATCATGACCTTTTTCTGCTGGCCGAAGGAAAGCGTCGTGAGCCGCACGTGCGACGGCACATCCAGCTCGCGCAGATAGTCGTGGAACGCCGCCTCGCTGAAATGGGGGTAGAAGCCACCCGTAGTATCCGCGAGCTGCGTGGCCGTCACGGCGGGCATTTGCACCTCCTCGGGCAGGAAGAACAAATCCTGTAAGGTGTCGGGCCGGCGCCGGGCCGAGGCGTGGCCATTGACTTCGCAAGAGCCCGACAGTGGGAATGCCAGGCCCACGATATTCTTGAGCAGCGTCGATTTGCCGGCGCCGTTCTTGCCTAACAGGCCGTAGATACGGCCTCGTTGCAAATCGAGGTTAAGATTTTCGAGCTGGAGCACTCGGCGCGAGTACCCAAAATGCAAGTTGCGGATGCGTACCATCAGTGCGGTGTTTTAGTGTATTACTTTACTAGTACACTGCAAACATACGGGCAATTTTAACTATTCTAACTCATGAGGGTTATTAAAATGATTTTTTGCAAATGGCAGCTAAGCGCCGTTGGGCTCGGCATATGATTTAGTGAGATGAATACCCTCATTCGCACAACCCCGCACGTAGCAGGGTAGTAAGTAGCGAGCAGCATCACCTCTCCTACCCCCACTTATTTAGCGAGCAGCACTCTAGGTATATGAAGCGTTTAGCAGGAAAAACCGCCGTCATTACAGGTGCGGCGCGCGGCATTGGCCGCGCCATTGCCTTGGCTTACGCCCGCGAAGGGGCCGCCATCATGGGCATCGACAAGGCCGCTGAGGTCAGCCCCACTACCCAGTACCCCGCCGCTACCCCCGATGACCTGGCCGAAACACAACGGCTGGTCGAAGCCGAAGGCGGCCGGTTCATTCCAGTGGCGCTCGATATCCGCGACTTGGAGGCGCTACGCGCCGCGGCCCAGCAAGCAAAGGTGGAGCTAGGCCAGGTCGATATTGTGGTGGCAAATGCGGGCATTCAGGTGTTTGCGCCGCTGCTGGAGATGACCGACGCGCACTGGCACGACGCCATCGACGTGAACCTGACCGGCACCGCCAATACCGTGCGCGCCTTCGCCCCGCTCCTGGTGGAGCGCGGGCAGGGCAGCATCATCGTCACTTCGTCGGGGCAGGGCAAGAAAGGGTTTCGGCACGGCAGCAGCTACGCGGCCTCGAAGTGGGGCATTATCGGGTTTATGAAGTCGGCGGCTATCGACCTGGGGCAGCACCACATCCGGGTGAATGCGCTGGTGCCCGGCCTCATCGCCACCGACATGACCATGAACGAAACGCGCCTCAAGGAAGCCTACCAGGATTACCGCTCCGACCCGCCTACCCCCCTCACCACCGAGGAAGTGGCCCAGGTGCGCGGCGAGCGCACGGCCATGCGCCTGCCCTGGCTGGCGCCCGAAGACATGGCGCCCGTGGCTGTGTTCCTGGCTTCCGACGAAGCTAAGCACATCAGCGGCGCCAGTTTCGATGTAGATGCCGGCGACAGTGCGCTATTTACGGCGTAGCTTGAACTACTCACCTGATTCCAAATTGGTTAGGTAATTCGCGCAAGGCCCTGTATTTTTATAAATACAGGGCCTTGCTGTTAAGCTACCAGCGCTCGGCGCCAGGCAGCGTGGCCTCTACGAGTCGGCGCTACCTGGCGGTGACTGTCTATTTACAAGCATATTTTCATCTGTGCGCCATGCCTACTTCCGACAGAATTTGTCTTATCGGTGCGGGCTCCTCTGGCCTGACGGCGGCAAAGGCCCTGCACGAAGCCGGCCTGCCCTTCGACTGCTTCGAAAAAGGCTCGGCGCTGGGGGGCAACTGGCGCTACAACAACGACAACGGCCTTTCCTCGGCCTACCGTTCGCTGCACATCAACACCAACCGCCGGGCCATGAGCTACTCGGATTTCCCTATGCCCGAGCGCTACCCTATGTTTCCACACCACTCGCACATCATCGAGTATTTTGAAGACTACGCCCGGCATTTTGGCATCGATAAGCTAATTACTTATAACGCAGAAGTAACTAATGTGCGGTCCGGCTCCGCTGGCTCGTGGTGCGTGACTACCCGCTCGCGCGGCGGCGAGCAGCGCGAGCAGTACTACCGGGCCGTTATCGTGGCCAACGGGCACCACTGGAGCCCGCGCTACCCCGACCCGCCGTTTCCGGGCACTTTCAGCGGCGAAACGCTGCACGCACACCATTACCGCACGCCCGACCAGGTGGCGGGCCGCAATGTCGTGATTGTGGGCATCGGCAACTCGGCCGTGGATATTGCCTGCGAAGCCGCCCGGCAGTACTCGGGCCGGGTCACGATTTCGACCCGCAGCGGCGCCCATATTCTGCCCAACTGGGTCTGGGACGTACCCTTCGACTCGCTGGCCTCGCCCCTGATGAGCAAGCTGCCGCTGGCCGTGCAGCGCCTCGTGCTGCGCGCGGTGCTCTGGCTGGCCCACGGCAACCAGGAGCGCTACGGCGTGCCCCGCCCGCGGCGGCCGCTGCTGATGGAGCACCCTACCCTATCGCAAGACTTGCTGTACCTGGCCGGGCGCGGCCTCATCCATTTCCGGCCCAACATTCGGGAGCTGCAAGGCAATCAGATTCTATTCGAGGACGGCAGCACCGAGGCGGCCGACTTGCTGATTTATGCCACCGGCTACCGCGTGTCATTTCCGTTTTTCGCAGCTGATTTTATTCAGGTCGAGCAACAGAATAACCTGGAGCTGTACCGCCACGTGGCGCACCCCGACTACCCAGGCCTGTATTTTCTGGCCTTTCTGCAACCGCTGGGGCCCATTATGCCGCTGGCCGAAGTGCAAAGCCGCTGGATTGCCCGGCTCCTCAGCGGCCAGTGCCAGCTACCCAGCCGCCCCGAAATGCTGCAAAGCATCGCCCAAGACAAAGCCGCCGTAACCAAGCGCTATGGCACCTCGCCGCGCCACACCCTGGAAGTAGATTTCTACCCCTACAAAGAATCGATTGAGCAGGAGATGCAGCGCCACGCCACCGCAACTACTAAAAAACGCTGTTTAGAAACGGGCTAATCTTCCTGCGAGGGCAGCTTTTCTACTGGCTGGGCCGCGGAATTCCGATGCAAAAGCTTGTAAGTCAAAGCTAACACCACGCTGTTTTTAGCCGCCGTATTTTGCAGAATAAACTGTCCCTGATTAGTCTGGTAATTATAGTTGGCCTGGTTGATATACCCAGCTTGCAGAATAAAATGCGGGTCGAACTGATAGCCTACCCCCAGGTAAACGCGGTTACGCTCAAATACCGGCCCCTTGGGATTCAAGAAAATCTCGTCGTACGCCGACAGAAAC
>CALMOO010000843.1:3715-7827 GCA_937871705.1 uncultured Hymenobacter sp. | reverse complement strand
GCTTGAAATAGCTCGAAACCAACCACCGCCCCAACCCGTTATATTTGCAGCAGTTACAGTTACACAAAATAAGGGGCCGGACAGTTAGCCCAACCCCTTACTCAACTACCGGAGAATGTAGGTGATAAGTAGCGCGGCCAAGGCCTTAGCTACTCCACTGACAAACCCCACTAATGCCGCCGTACCGACCGCATCAAGTAGTCTCTTCGCGTTGTCCCGTTTCATTTGGTTGAAGTGAAAGGGTTCTGCAAAACCCCCGCTTCTGAAACCCCGTCTGTTACAGCAGCCGGGGTTTCCCTTTTTCAAGGGCTACCGTAGGCCGGGGGACATACCCAACGCGCGTGCCGCAAAGGTAAGGGCACATCTTTGCGGCCCACGTCGTAGCTAATGGCGCCTACCTTCGGCAGCCCTACCCCCCTCCTTCATGCTCAACTGGCTACCCCTGGCCCTGCTCACCGCCCTGTGCCTGGCGGGCTACAACTTTTTCATTAAACTGGCCGCCAACCACCTACCCCCGGCCGTGGGCGCGGTGGTGTTGCAGCTGGTGGCTGCCGCCCTGGGCGCGGCGTGGCTGCTGAAACTGCGGCTACAAGGACAACCAATAATCATGACGGGCACAGGGCTGGGGCTGGCGGCGCTGGCCGGGCTGAGCGTGGGCGTGGCCGAAATCCTAACTTTTGTGATGTTTAGCCGCGGGCTGCCTGCCTCGGTGGGCACGCCCGTGCTGGTGGGCGGCTCGGTGCTGCTGGCGGCGCTGCTGGGCCTGGTGGTGCTGCGCGAAACCCTGACGCTGGGGCAGGCCAGCGGCCTCGTGCTGATTGTGGTGGGCATTGTCCTGCTGGCCCGCAGCCACTGAGGAATTCCGATAGTTGTTGGCTGCTGATTAGAAGCCTACAGCTAATTGACTATTTGGCAGATAACAAGCCGGAACTCGCAATTTTTCTTTGACTTTTGAACAACTCTTTGGCCTGTATGAAAGCCTTTATTTTTGACCTTAACGGGACGATGGTCCACGATATGGAGTACCACACCAGGGCTTGGCAGTACTTATTCAACCACGAGCTAGGCACCAATTTTAGCTGGGAACAGGTCAAGCCCCAGATGTACGGCAAAAACCAAGAGGTATTGGAGCGGCTCTTTGGCGCCGGCCGGTTTACAGAAGCCGAGATGCAGCATTTGTCTTTGGCCAAAGAGCAGCGCTACCAGAAAGAATACCGGCCTCACCTGAAGCTGCTACCGGGACTGGCCGAGTTTCTGGAAAAGGCCTACCAGCAGCATATTCCGATGGCCATCGGGTCGGCGGCCATTCCGTTTAATATTGACTTTGTGCTCGATACGCTGCAGATTCGGCACTATTTCGGTGCCATTGTGAGCGCCGACGACGTAAGCCTGAGCAAGCCGCACCCCGAAACCTTCCTGAAAGCCGCCGAGTTGCTAGGGGTAGTCCCCACCGACTGCCTCGTGTTTGAAGACGTACCCAAAGGCGCCGAGGCGGCCCAGCGGGCCGGGATGCCGGCCGTTATCCTGACAACCACGCACCCGCCCAGCGACTTTGCGCACTTGCCCAACGTGTTGCACTTTGCCCCAGACTACACCGATGAATTTATAACCGGCCTGCTGTAGTAGGGCTTTCGGCTTTTTCAGCAGCTGGAGGGGGGTAGGATGCGGCCCTACCCCCCTTAGTGCGCCGTGGGCGTAGTAGGCACCAGCACCAGCTGCGCATCGGCATAAACCGCGGTCCGACCAGCTGGCCGGACCGGCAGCACTTCGTACTGGGGGCCCGGGCCGGCCGAGATGGAGTGCCCAGCCGGCCCGGCCTCGCGCAGCACCAGCGGCAACGGGCGCTGGCCGGCATCCAGGGCGTAGTGGTGCCAGAAGATAGCATAAGCCCGCTCGCTATCCCGAATCCACACGCGGCTCGGCTGCCGGCTCTGCAGCCAGGTATAAGAACGGCGCAGCAGCACCTGGGTCTGCTGCTGCTGCGCCATAATAGCTTGTTCGCGGTGCAGGCGGTAGGCACCGTAGCCGCCCAGCACGAGGGCCAGGGCCAGCAGCCCGGCCGGCGTAGTAGGGCGAGCTGTGAAAGCCGGCCGCAGCCTGCTTGCCGCAGCCTGCAGCACTACCCCCCCCACGACAAACAGAAACAGCAGCACCGCAAGCAGCGTGCGCGCCGGCGCATACACGCGCTGCGCCAACAGCAGCGGCAACCACAACACCAGCTGCGCATACGCCAGCCAGCCCAGTCTGCGGGCACCCTCGGGTAGCTTGCCCCACCGCAGAGCTACCGGCCCCAGCACGGCCAGCAGCCCAAAAACAGCGGCACTGACTTCGCGCCGGCCCAGTAGCTCGCTGGCCGTACCGAGCAGGTAATATGGCCCCACCTTAGCCCAGAACTCGGGTAGCGGTACCCGCGTGACGTAGGGGTTGGCCACCAACGCCGGCCAGCCCGATACGGCCACCACCGGCGCATAAAGCACCGCCACAACCAAGCCAACCCCCGCCGCCATAGCTGCCAGGTGCAGCAGGCTTAGCCAGCGCCGCCTCGGCCAGCGGGCAAAGCCCACCAGTAGGCTTAGCCCCAGCCCCAGCAGGCCGTAGAGATGAGTAGGCACTGCGTAGAGTCCCACCACGGCGCTCAGCCCAAATACCGCCCAGGCCCGCTGCCGCCCGGCCCGGCCCAGCCCCGCTGGGCGCAGCAACTCCAGGCTGGCCCACAGGCCCGCCAGCAGCGCGGCCAGCGCCCAGCCGTAGCCCCGCCCGGCCACGGCATAAAATACCGGCAGCGGTGACAAGCTAAACAGCCCCCAGCCTAGCGTAGCCGCCACAAAGCGCAGGTTGCGCAGCAGCAGCGCATACCCCAGCGGCAGCAGCGCCAGCCCCAGCAGCGTGGGCAGCAGCCGCAGCGCCACCAGCGCTCCCGCCCCCGGCAACAGCTGGTGCACGAGCCCCACGAGTAGATTGGGCAGCAGGTGGTTGTTGGGGAAGGGGTAGTAGCTGGCCGTCAGGGCAGCACCGGGCAGCACGGAGTAGTCGTAAGAAGCAATCTCGTCCAGGGTAAGGGGGTAGGAAAGCGCAAACCACAAGTGCACCCCCGCCGCGGCCAGCAGCAGCCCGCCAGCCAGCCAGCGCTCACCCTGCCCCAGGCGGAGCAGCGGGTGCAGCCAGGCACCGGGCAGCCACCACGCCCGGCGAGCCCGCTGTTGCGGCGGCATCCGCCTAAGCCCACTACCAAGCAGCAGCCCTAGACTGACTGCCCCCACTACCCCTAGCCCGACGCGCAAAGCCGCGTAGCGCGCCGGGGTAAGCGGCAAAATCACCATTCCCGTATCTAATCCATAGTTGATTTCCTTACACAGGGCCGCTAGCGCGGAGTACGAAGTCAGGCTATACAGTACCAGCAGCCCCAGGCTGGCCAGCAGCAGCAACCATAGCATAAACCGAACGACAAAGCGCATAAGTGAGTAGAACTAACTGGCCAACTGGCTAGGGAAGCACGACAATGTCCATCAAGGCATTATGAAAAGCTGGCACACCCGAAAGGCGGGGCTCACCGGGCACCAGCTGGGCACCTGGCTTACGCACGAGGTAGCGATAATGCACCCCCGGACGGGGGTAGTCATCAATCTGCCAGGAGCGGTCGCGGTGGGTGCTGTGCGCGTAAAACCGCAGCAGCAGATGGTGCGCCGATTCAGGGGCTAGCACCGCCCCAACTGGCTGGCTCGCCAACCAGCTGGCCCCTAGGGCACCAAGTTGCCAGCGCCAATTCTGCCACCATAGGTTCTCTTGGCGCTGTACCTGCCAGACCTGGCAAGCGGCAAATACCAGGGTGCCCCCGACCAGCCCCCACCGAATGCCTTGCCTATGCCGAAGCGTGGCCGCCCGCCGAACAGCCCAATCCGCGAGCAGCCCAACCATAATAAAGAGGTATTGGGCTTTATAAAACAACGTGCGTTCGGGAGGCTGTATGAGCAGCAGCAATGCCAACAGGTAAGGCAGCCCCATAAACCAGAGACTAGGGCCCCCGAGCTGCTTTACCGGCCGCACCAGGTCAGCCGGCAGCCGACCGGCTCGCGCCCGGTGCCAGAGCACCCCAAATATGCCGAGTACTAGTA
>CALMOO010000843.1:3294-3705 GCA_937871705.1 uncultured Hymenobacter sp. | reverse complement strand
ACCGATGCGGCACCAGCAACGCTTCGGGCAGCGTGCGCCAGAACTCAGCCGCGGGTAGGGCTTGCACGTATTGATTATGAAATAGGGATTCGGGACCCGAGAGCAACAGCAGGGGGGTATAAAGCAGTCCCGCGCCGAGCAACGTGAGACAGCCTAGCGCGAATACCAGCCCTAAGCGGCCGGCGGCCCGCTGATGCACCGCGCGCAGCGCCAGCCAGCTATAGGCCGAGGCCAGAAAAAAGGCGTGCGTGGGTACGGTATATAGCCCAAGTACTCCGCTTAGCACCAGCCCAGCCCAGGCCACACGGGCTCGGCTGGCAGTAGTGGCCTCTTGCAACGTCAGCAGAGCCTCGAACCCAACCGCGCCTACCCCCGCTAATAGCCAGTAGCCGCGCCCAGTGGCCGCATAGT
>CALMOO010000843.1:0-3284 GCA_937871705.1 uncultured Hymenobacter sp. | reverse complement strand
TACTTGTGTTGAGCAGGCCAAACAGCGTGACTGCCAGCAGCGCCACCCGAAAATTGCTACGCCGTAGCAGCAGCAGGAACCACAACCCCGTGGCGAGCGTGCTCGTCAGCAGCACGGGCAAGCGCATCGACCACCAAAACCCGGGATACAGCTGGTAGAAACCCCAGGCCAGGGTATTGCTCAAGACGTGGTTGTTGGGCAGCGTATAAAGGGCACTGACCAAGAGCAGCCGCTCACGCACAAACAACTCGTACGAGGTCATATCATCGTAGGGCTGGGCCAGGCAACTATAGTACACCCGCACTGCTGTCAGCCCCAGCAGCCCCGCCCCAGCCAGCCAACGTTGCCTCGGCACCAGCCCTTGCCAACTCCGGCGAAGGCCGCGGGCTGCTTGCGCCACTGCGCGGCCCAGCATAGCCAATGCTTGCCGCCCCGATGGCCGGACCACTAACAGGCCCAGCAGCAGCCCGGCCCCGACTGCTACGGCGCTAAGCAGCGTCCGCACAAACTCAAAACGAGCGGCGCCATAACCCGGCAATGCCCATTCATAGGGGTAGGCCCTATGCAAAGCCTTTAATTCAGAGCTGCTAACCGTATGCAACACTAAGGCGGCATACCCTGCACAGCCAGTCACCACTCCCAAGCTGAGCAAGGCAAAAAAATAAGCCGCCGGTAAAGGGGGCTCGGGCAAAGGAGCGCAGTTATGATTTTGGTTACCAACGGGTACGCTCATTGCTTATTCCTGACCTAGTGCTGTAATCGCGGCCCACACCCGATGGGTAGGCAGGCCCATCACGTTGAAGTAAGAGCCTTCGAGGCGGTCGATGGCTACTAGCCCCAGCCAATCCTGGGCGCCGTAGGCGCCGGCTTTGTCGAAGGGCTGGTAGCGGTCTACGTAGAAGGCTATTTCCTCGGCGCTCAAGGGGCGAAAGTGCACCGTGGTTTCGTCGGAGAAGACAACGGGCGCGCGGCCGTCGCCGGGTAGCAGGCACACGCCGGTGTACACCTGGTGGGCCCGGCCCTGCAGGCGGCCCAGCATCTGGCGGGCCTCGGCCGCATCGGCGGGCTTGTTGAGCACGTCCTCATCGAGGCACACGATGGTATCGGCCGTGAGCAGCAGCTCCGTAGGGGCCAGGTCGGCGCGGTAGGCCTCGGCCTTGTGGCGGGCCAGGTACTCGGCTATTTCGGCCCGGCGCAGGGCGGGCGGAAAGCTTTCGTCTACCTCTCGCAGGCGAATTTCGTAGGGTAGGCCCAGGTCGGTGAGCAGCTGGCGGCGCCGCGGCGAGCCGGAGGCAAGAATCAGATTCATAGCTTACTAAAGAAATCAGGGGCGGGCAGACGCCGGCAGTACCGCCCTGGCCTGCGCTTCGGCGGCCGGGCTAGCGGCCTGGAAATACTGCGCAAACAAGCTGGACGCCTCCTCCCGCAAGCTGCTAAAAAGCAAGCCGGCCAGCGTTTTAGGATAGAAAAAAGTCGACTTAGCCGGCATTACCGCCCCGGAGTGGCACACGGCCTCAACCTGGGCCATGGTTACTTCGTTGGTGAGGAAGGCGGCGCGGGCCTCGCCCCTATCTACTTGCTGCAGGCACTCGGTCAGGCTCCGCACGTAGGCTACCCCCGGCCAGGCGCGCTGCACATCGGGGCCCACCAGGCCCAGTATTTTTTCGAGCACGAAGAAGTGCAGCACCGTCAGGTCCAGGTCTTTCACTTCGGGGGTGGTGGCCCAATCGAGCTGGGCGTGCACTTCGGGGCGCAGGCGCAGCTTATAGGCCCCGTCCGGCAAGTACAGCCCAAAGGCCCAGCGCTTGCCGGCAATTACTTCGGGCAGGTCCGAGGCTTCGGCCTGCGGCAGCACCACGAAGTAGGCGGCCAAGCGAGCCAGCAGCTCGGCATCGGTGAGGCCACCGGGCAGCTCGCGCAGCACGCGGTGGGTGGGCAGGATGCGCAAATCATCGCTGGCCGCATTGGTAAGGTACATGAGGTGGTAGTTCCAGGGCTCGCGGCCGGTGCTACCCCCCGGCCCGGCGGCCAGCTCGCGCGCCTGCCGGTACGCCAGCGCGCCTTCATAGCGGTGGTGGCCATCGGCCAGGATAACCTGCCGCCCGGCCAGCACCTGCTGAAAGCGCCGGATAAGCTGCGCATCCTGAATCACGGCCAGCACATCGCGGGCGCCCTGGTAGTCTTCCTCGGTCTGGCAGAGCGGGTTTTGGATGGCCTCATCCAGGTAGCGCTCCAGCTCAAAGGCCTCGTCGCGGTAGAGGCCGTGGGTGGCGCTGGTTTGAAACTGCAGCTCGGCCAGCAGCTCGGCCCGGTCGTTGACGGCGGCGGGCAGCGTGTTCTCGTGGCGCAGCACTACCCCCTCTTCCCAGTCGTAAGCCCGGATGTGGGCCATGAAACCCTTGCGGCAAAACTCGCGCTCGGCGCCCGGCAGCCGAAAATACTGGTAGTAGGCGTAGATGCCCGGCAGCCCATCGGGCCGCAGCACGCCCTCGGCCTGCCACTGCGCCAGCCGCCGGGCCGCGGCCGCCGCGGGGGGTAGGGTGCCTTCCGCCCGCGGCACCGAGAGGTGAATGGAATTGAGCGGGTTTTGGTAAAGGGCTTCGCGCTGCCGCACGCTCACCACGTCGAACAGCGGCGACACGACTTCGTCGATGCGGGCGCTCAGTGCCGGGTTGTAGCGCCAGCCGCGCACGGGTTGAATTTCAGCCAAAGCTTGTCGGTTAACAGTTACCACTTACTATTCAACAGTTGCTCATTTAACGTTTAAACCTAAAGCGCCGCTGGAACGACTGTTAAATGTTAAGTGGTAACTGTTAACTGAAACTCACGGGGCCAGACGGGTGATTTTCCAGGTGCTACCCCCCTCGGCGCGCTCATACAGCAGGCGGTCGTGCAGGCGGCTAGGGCGGCCCTGCCAAAACTCGATGCGGTGCGGGTGCAGCACGTAGCCGCCCCAGTGCGGGGGGCGCGGCAGCGGGTTTTGGGCGGCAAACCGGGCTTCTATCTCGTGCTCGCGGGCTTCGAGCTCCTGCCGGCTGCCGATGGGCTGGCTCTGGGGCGAGGCCCAGGCGCCGACCTGGCTGCCGCGGGGCCGGCTCTGAAAGTACGCCGTCGACACCTCGGCCGAAGCCGGCACGATGCGGCCCTCTATCCGCACCTGGCGCTCGAGGCCGGGCCAAAAGAAGTTGAGCGCCGCCAGCGGCTGGCGGGCCAGCTCGTGGCCCTTGCGCGAGTCGTAGTTAGTATAGAAGATAAAGCCGGCATCGTCGGGCAAGCCCTTGAGC
>CALMOO010000842.1 GCA_937871705.1 uncultured Hymenobacter sp. | reverse complement strand
CCCCGGCCACGCAGCCCGTTTCCAACGCCGGCGTAAACAGCACGCCGTCCTTTAGCCAAAATAAGGCCGCTGCGCCCACTTCTGCAACGTGCCCGGCGGCATTGCACAAAATAATTTCGTCGAGCCCGCGCTGCTGCCGCTCGTGGGCCGCCCGCACATAAAGCCACGCCTGTGGCCCTTTGCAAAAGCTGAGCGGCGAGTAGCTTGCTTGCGTTTGGAGGGCAAAGTCGGCCTGCTCAATTGGCTTATCATCAGCCTCAAAGGGTTCGGCAGTGGCCAGCCACTCGGCTTCGCCGGTGGTTGGCGTGTAGCGCCCGCCGCCCGCGCGCCACAGCTGCAAGCGCAACCGGGCGGCGGGCAGTTTTTGCCCCGCTACCAGTTGCGCTAGCGTGCTTTCAAGCGCTTCGGCCGTAGCGAGGGGGGTAGGGAGCGCTAGGTATAATGCGGCGGCCGCGCGTTGCATCCGAGCAACGTGCTCGGCGGCTAGGCGCAGGTGATTGTCGCGATAAATTAGCGTTTCGAAAAAACCATCGCCGAACGCTAGCCCGCGGTTGGGCCATGAAAGCCGGAAGTCCTGCTGCGAAAGCAGTTCGCCATTACAAAGTAGCATCGTGGCTTAAATAAGCACAAACTTCTTGCCTGGCAGCGCCCGCACCACGCACCGAAACTCCAGCCCCAGCAGCAGCGAGGCCACCGAGTGGATGGGCAGCTGCGCCCGCCAGGCGAGGTCGTCCATGAGCGCCTCCTTGCTGCTGAGCAGCACCGAGAGCAGGGCAAACTCTTCGGGCGTGAAGTCGTCGGGCGAATAGGAGGGGGTAGGCTGAAACTTGCCGGTTTGGTGCAGCGCCGCGTCCCAGTTCAGGAGTTGCTCCAGGTCTTGCGGCTGCGAGTACAGTGCGGCTTTATTGTTCTTAATCAAGTTGTTGCAGCCAGACGACGCGGCCGACGACACATTGCCCGGCACGGCCAGCACGTCGCGGTTGTAGCTGAGCGCAATTTCGGCCGTGATGAGCGCGCCGCCCTTTTCGGCCGCTTCTACCACCACCGTGCCATCGGCCAGGCCGGCGATAATGCGGTTGCGCGCCGGGAAGTTGTAGCGGTCGGGCTGGGTGCCGAAGGCAAACTCGGTGAGCAAGCCACCCTGCTCGCGCATCTTCTCGGCCGTTTTGCGGTGCGCGGCGGGGTAAATAATATCGAGGCCAGTGGCCATTACGCCCACCGTAGCCAAGCCTTCCTGCAACGCCGCGCGGTGCGCCAGAATATCAATGCCATAAGCCAAGCCGCTGACTACCAGCGGCTGGTGAGGCACGAGGCCGCGCACCAGCGCCTCGGTCTGCTCGCGGCCATACTCGGTGGCCTGGCGCGTTCCTACCACGGCGATAGTTTTGGGCGCGTTCAAGTCGGCCGGGCCCTGGTAGTAGAGCAGCACCGGCGCATCAGGGATTTGCTTGAGGCGCGCGGGGTACTTTTTGTTGGTATAAAACAGAATCTCTACCCCTTCCTTCTCGGCTTTGCGCAGGCTGGCTTCGGCCTGCGCAAATGCCTTGCCGCGCTCGGCACCGGTGAGAATTTTAATCGTTGCCTCGCCTACCCCCGGTATGCGGCGCAGCTTGCCGGAAGGCAGCATAAACACGTTTTTGGCCGATGAACCGTAGCTCATCAATTGCCGCGTCAGCTGCGGGCCAATGCCGGGCAGCAGGGTAAGGGCCAGTTCGTGGTAGAGGTCGTCCATTAGTGGGCTCCCTCCGAAGTAGGTCCGCTCGGCTCGGCCTTATTAGCCGCGTCAATCTCCTTTTTCAAGCTCACCAAAAAGCCACGCACCTTTTCTAAGGACTGAATTACGTCAATCTTTTCCTTGAGCTGGCCGCCCTTCTGCTTCATCATCTCGCGGGCACCCGGAATGGTGTAGCCGCGCTCCTTAACTAGGTGGTAGATAGTGCGAAACGTATCAACATCGGCCTGCGTGAAGAGGCGGTTGCCCTTCTTGCTTTTGCGCGGGCGCAGCTCGTCAAACTCGGTTTCCCAGAAGCGGATGAGCGAGGTAGCCACGCCAAACTGCTCGGCCACCTCGCCAATGGTAAAGTACTGCTTGGTAATGTCGCGCTCTTTATAAGGCATTTTATTTAATCTTGTATTTCTGGCTAATCTCGTCGTAAATCGGCAGCAGGTCGTTGGCCTTGCCCTGCTTGTCAAAGACGGCTTCCCAGGTGTTGAGCGGCTCCCAGATGAAGCTACCCTTGCCCTTGCCCCCCGGCAAATTGAAGGCCACATCGTTGACTTCGCGCTTGCGCTCGGAGTATTCGACCACCACCACGTCTTGCGGGTAGCGCGTAGCCAATTGCGTTAGGTTGGCTTTCAACTCCGGGATGGTGCCGTGCCACTTGGGGTAGTACGACTCGCCAATTACATCAAAATCAACCTTGTGGGCGGCCATGCGGTCGAGCCAGGTGTTGGAAAGCTGCAGCTGCCCGCCGAGAGCAATGTGCAGCATCACGAGCGTTTTGGGCGCCACCTCGCGCACTGCGCTAGCGCCGGCCTGCACCAGCTGGGCCAGCGTGTCGTAGCGCGCCAGGCTATCGGAGAGCTGCACCTGCGCATCGGGCCAAATCATACCGTGGTTGATTTCGTTGCCCACCTGCACCATGTCGGGCACGGTGCCCTGGGCTTGCAGCGCCAGCAGCACCTGCTTGGTGTAGTCGTGCACGGCCTGCACCAAGGC
>CALMOO010000841.1:6030-11693 GCA_937871705.1 uncultured Hymenobacter sp. | reverse complement strand
CACTCGGTAATAATGAATCAAAAAAAAGTGCGCTCGCTTCTCCACCAGTTCGTGTAGTATCACCGCACCCACCAGATTCAGCACGAAGGCTAGCGGCGCGATGCGCCAGTCACGCGGGTTTAGGCGGCTCGCTTTTAGCAGCAGGGTCTAGATGAAAGCTAACGGGTACTGGGCAATGTAGAAGCTGTAGCTGATGCGGCCCAGGTATTCCAGCCGCTGGCTACCCAGCCAGTTAAAGAGCGGGCTTTGCCGAGGCTGGGCTAGCACGTTCAGCAACACAAGTAGGGAAGGGAGCACCAACCAGTTGTGCAGGAGCGTGCCTGACACCAGCGGTCCCACGAAGGATAGGTAGCCGGCCGTGAGTACAAGCAGCCCGGCCGCAACCCACGCCGGCGCATGCCATCGGAAGTGGCAAAGCAGTAAGCCACCCATCATGCCTGTCAGAAACTCAGAGAAGCGGCTCAGCGGGAAAGGATACACCAGCTGATAAGGCATTAATTCGGGCCACCGCCACAGCACTGCCCCTAGCGCGGTGCCAACCAGCACCGTAGCTACCAGCAGCTCTACCAGCATGGCTGGCCGCCGAATGCGCAACAGCAGCGGCAAAAAGGGGAACAGCAGGTAGAAAAACATTTCATGGGCTACCGACCAAGTGCCCATGTCGTACCACTGCATGGCCACCGACGGGAAGTAGGTTTGAGTGAAAGTGGCGCTAAGCAGCACAATAACGAGGTGCGGCAAACTGCCCTGGCACCAACTGATACTCAAGCATAGTAGTAGCCCTGCCAGGAAAACTGGATAGATGCGCACCAGCCGCTTATACGGAAAGATTAGGTAATACTTAAAGCCTTTGAAGTCGGGCACGCTGATGTCGGCTAGGTGCCGGTACGTGAGCAAAATCCGCTGAGCACGAAGAACACCGTTACCTCAAGGCGGCCTTGCTGAATCACTGCCTCGACTCGCCACGGCAGGTAAATGAGCGGGGTGCGCAGGGGCATGTCAAGGTGAAACACGAATATGTAGAAGGTCGTCAAAAATCGTAAGCCGGTGCGTCCTCTCAGTTCCTCTTTCATGCGGCCACGTGGGTAAGCTTTTTGATAACTTTGGCCGGAATGCCAACCACCAGACTGTCGGCTTCCACGTCTTTGGTGACGACACTACCCGCCCCAATAATCGAGTTGGCCCCAATGCGAACACCTGGCAATACGACCGCTCCGGTGCCCAGCACGCAATTGGGCCCCAGGGCTACGTGCCCTGCAATATGCACGCCGGGGCTAAGCTCGCAGTAGTCTTCTATGACGACATCGTGCCCGATGGTGCAGTTCAGGTTAATTAATACGCCTTCGCCTAAGATGATGTCGGCCGTGAGAACCGCGCCGGTCATAACGTTGCAGCCGACTCCGATTTCGGTGCCAAACACCCCGATAGTAGCCTTGGGTGAAAGCGTTGCGGTTAGCACGCCCCCAGCTTGCCGCAGCTTGTCGGCTAGCAGCCGGCGGGTGTGGGGGCTACCAGTTCCTAGCGCGAAAGCTGGGTCTTGCGTCAGCCACTGCCGGGCTTCGGCCAAGGTGCGTAATACGGAGTAGTGGCCGTACAGCAAGGGTGGCAAATCAGCCGAAACATCGTCGTAAAAT
Source organism: uncultured Hymenobacter sp. (assembly GCA_937871705.1). Classification (GTDB taxonomy): domain Bacteria; phylum Bacteroidota; class Bacteroidia; order Cytophagales; family Hymenobacteraceae; genus Hymenobacter. Next base: position 10,059 of record CALMOO010000841.1, on the reverse strand, counting down.
GCCACCAGTGCCTGACTATCTGCTTGGTAGATGACTTCGAGAACTTCCTTGGCAAAACCTTTAGCGCCGGCGATTAACATAGAGAATAGACTTAAATAAGTAAGCGCTTTAGAGCGTGTTGATGACCGCCAGGTGCGCGCTGAACTGCTGGTGCTGCCACTCTACAGTGCCGGCGTCTTGCCAGCCAGCAGCCAGCTGCCGGTTCAGGAAATTGGGCTGCCAGTTGGTGGCCTCGGCAATCCTCTTGACTTTTACCTCAAAGCGACAGTTATTCAAATCCACCTGATGTTTGGTGGCCCAAAAAGCGGTGAAATTGCGGATGCTCTTTTCTAGGCGCTCTTGGTCGATGTGCCCCGACACGGTGCCGTAGGTCCACTTCAACCACACGGGGCCGTAGAGGTAGGTGCCCGGCTGCCCGCTCGGCCGGGTGATGGGCAAAAATTGTTCGACACCATCGGCACCCGTATAGGTAACGGCGACCAGGCGGGTATAGCCCGCAAAATGTTCGTCAGGCGCGATAGGATGGTTGGTGATGCCGAATAAGTTACGCGCCGGCCCCGCGACGGCTCCTGACACCCGCGCCAACCCGTGCCCCACCAGCGTGCGCTCCAGCCCCGACTTGCGCCGGAGTAGCTGCCAGAGTGGCGTGTTGTAGGAAACCAGGCATTGCAGGAGCACCAGTCCGGCCAGCCCAATTGCCGCACCTGCCCGCTTGAGGTCGCGCAACGTCACGGTTTGCAGCACCTTGATGGCCTCATCCGGCGCTGGTACGGCGGGCGGAGTGTAGCCGCAGTTTTCTTCGGTGCAGCGCTCGGTAGTACGGTTGCGAGCTATCAGCTGGTAGGTAGCGCCGCCCAGCTGGTAAATGCCGGGCAGCCGCAGTAGCCACGACAGTGGCCGCAGGTAGGTGATGGCCTGAAAAACCTGGATGTACGTATCCAACTCCTTGTAAAGCTGACCAGCAGCATCCACACTATACACGCCATTGAGTAAGACTTGTTCTGAAATACCTTGCAGTACCGGGCTCTGGCTGGCGTATGCTTGCACGCTGCGAAACTGCACTGCTCCCTTACCGTCCAACTGCTCGAGGAGCAGGAGCATGCGGGCGCAGAGTAAGCATTCCGCATTATAAAAAAAAGTGAGACGTGGCGCTATGGCCCGTGGCGCAAAGAACCAGCGCCAAAAACCCACCGGCATTACCAGTAAATACAGGCTCCCAAAACCTAGCGCAAACAGCGGAAACGGAAACAGCAGCAGAATGCCCGCGTGCAGCCCCATGCCAATGGTCATCAGGATTAACCGGTATTTGCGCAGGGGAAATAGGAAGAGAAAAAAGAACTCGAATACCAGCGTGAGATAGCCCAAGGCTTTGACCAGAAACTCGTTATTGAGAATGAAGGAGCCGTTGAGCTGGGTTTCGTAGGGCAACGACAGGGTTTTCCACATGCCTAAGCCCGCCAGCCACATAGGCGACGTCAGCTTGTAAAACGTCGAGTCGAGGTACACGAACGCGATGCCCAGCACCACGGGCACGTAGTATGCCAGCTGGCTGACGGTGGTAGGTGGCTGGTAGCGAAACCGCGTATTGGAGTAGCGTAGCTTGAGCCGCAGCCGGTCGAACGACAGCCGCTGGCTAAGCGGCAGAAACAGGAAGATAAAGCTCAGGCCGATGTACACCGGCGTCATCATGTAGGAGTAGGTTTTCAGCGAGGAAAAAAACACTAGGCAAAATCCGTAGTTCACTAGTGCGGCTGGCCTAGTAAACAGCCCCAGAACGAGCAGCACCAGCGTCGCCATCCACAATAGCAGCGGCGTGGTGAATCCAATTTCGCTGACTTCTACGAAGGGTACTACGTCGAAGACAAGGTGGCGAAAATAGAATAGGTGCCCGACCTCGGCCAGCAGCACCGTGCAAAACACGATGCGAAAGATAGCCAGGCCCGTGCCGTCTACCTGCTTGTCGTATACCCGCTTAAATTTCTGGTACAGTGTGGAGTGCCGAGGACGCCGGGTAAGAGACGGCAGCACAGGAGTAGCTACAGGAATCATAGCAAGCGCTTTAAGGTCAAGCAGAAATAATTCTTGCCCCTCAGGCAGACGGACAATTCTGAGGTGAGAATGCTCTTTTTTGTCATGCTGAGCTTGCCGAAGCGGCCAAGATGCTTGGACAAGTTCAGCATGGTTTAAGAGCGATTGACAGAACTTCTTGAACGGCTTTGAGGCTTGGCTAAGCCTAACTGTTAGCTGCAGCCTGCTCGCGCCGCGTAAAGCTGCGAGCCAGCCGGAAGCCAGCGCCAAGCAAGCTCGTCAGGGCGCTGACTTTCGGGCCTGGCCCCAGACGCACGGCTTGGCGTAGGAAGCGACCGGCCTCGGTGGGGTAGCCGCCGTTGGCAAACACGTTGGCTGTAGTCAGGTACAGGTCGTAGAGGTGTCGGCGCAGCTGAGGGCTGCGGCTGGTGCTGGCGTAATGTCGCCAGAGCTGCTCGTACATCTGCAAGAAGCTCTGAATATTGAGGTGCCGCGCCGTGCCCGACCAAATGCCGTCGGAGTGAATGCGGTAGACGCCCATTACATCGGGTAGCAGCTTGGCCTTGCCCAACTCGGCAAACAGCACCACCAGCGGAAAGTCGATGGGCTTAACCGTAAACAGCCACGCCGGCCATGTCGGTAACATATTGCGTAGCACGATAGAGCCCGTGCTGACCACCGTATAGATAGGTAGCAAGAAGTCGTCAAACGTGTACACGTCCTTCGTAAACTGGCGAGGCACGCCAATGGGCCGCGAGCCGTCTTCGTACTGGTCAGCTACGGGGTGAAAGCAGAGCGAAAAGCTGGGGTTTGCCTCCAGCCACGCTACCTGCTTGTGGAGCTTGCGCGTGTCAGTCCAGTAGTCGTCGCCTTCGAGTAAGGCAATATATTCGCTCCGGCACGCCTCCAGGCAGTGGCGGAAGTTAGTGCCCATGCCCACATTATGCGGCTGGTAGATAGGCCGCAAGCGGTCGGGGTACTGCTGCTCGTAGGCTTGCACAATGCTACGGGTGCCATCGGGCGAGCAATCTTCGCCCACGATTACCTCGTAGTCGAAATCTACCTCCTGCATTAGCACGCTGTCGAGGGCTTGGCGTAGGAATTTCTCATGGTTGTAGGTTAGTACAACCACGCTCAACTTGGGGGTTAGTGGAACCATCATTGCGACCATGTTTTAAGCAGGAACCACGCTGCCGATGGCTAGCCGCAATAGGCCCGCAATACGCACTACCTCTGCTGGGTCCAGTTGCGGGTAGAAAGGCAGGCATAGTACCCGCACCGCTGCGTCTTCCGACACAGGGCAAGGCGCGGCGTTGCCGGGCAGGTAGGGCAAGTGGTTGAGCGATGGGAAGAAGTAGCGGCGGGTATCAATCTCGTAAGCCGAGAGTAGTGCCTTGGCAAGCAGTAGTTGCGCTTCATCCTCAAACAATACTGGAAAGTAGGCATAGTTGTAGTCAGTATCGGCGGGCACGACTGGATAGCTTAGCGGCAAGCCGTCGAGCTCGTGCCGGTACGTCTCGTAGAGCGTAGCACGCGTTTCAATAAAACCCATCACGCGTGGCAGTAGGCACAGGCCCATCGCCGCGTGCAATTCCGAGTTCTTGCCATTAATGCCAAGGGTAAAGTGCTCGTCGCCTACGTGCCCGAACGACTTCAACAAGTTTATTCTCTGCGATAGCGCCTGGTCATTCACCAGCATAGCACCACCTTCGCCAGTATGGAACAGCTTGGTAGCGTGAAAGCTACACGTAGCAATGTCGCCGTAGCTGAGCAGTGAGCGGCCCGCCACTCGCGTGCCAAATGCGTGCGCCCCATCGTAGATAACCCGAAGACCGTGCCGCTGCGCAATAGCTTCTATTCGCAGCACGTCGCAGGGATAGCCGTACACGTGCGTGGCTAAAATGGCGCTGGTGCGTGGCGTAATGGCGGCTCCAATAAGGTCGGCATCAATACAAAAAGTCTGCTCTTCAATGTCCACAAATACTGGCACGCAGTTCTCCC
>CALMOO010000841.1:3816-6020 GCA_937871705.1 uncultured Hymenobacter sp. | reverse complement strand
CCCACAGAATGGCGGAGGTCGTTGCCACGTACGAGAAAGGCGTTGTAATAATTTCTCCCGTCAACTCTAATGCCCGAATGGCCAGCTGCAAAGCAATTGTGCCGTTAGAGGTAACATGCACGTAGGGCACGTCGAGGTAGCGACTCAGCTCCGCTTCTAGCTGAAGTAGCAACGGCCCATTATTGGTCAGGCGCGCACGTTCCCATATACCTACTAGGTAGGCGGCATACTCCTCCAGTGGGGGTAGGAAGGATTGAGTAACAGTAATCAATAGTATAGGAGAAAAAAGTGAACAGAAAGCAGAAGGAAGAAAAAGCAGAAAACAAGGAGTACCTAGACAGAAACAGCACTATCGCAACTATTAAGGTATTATTTCTGTATTTTTTTGTCAATTACGAAGATGCTTCGTAGTAAGTTCAGCAATTTTGCCGAAGTACTTGCTGCCACCCAATCTAACCTCGACACTACGATAACTAGAAATATTCTTATTTGGCATTGCTATTGTACTAGCAAGAGTCCTGCCAACTAGCCTTCTCTCGTTCCTCACCGCTCAAGGAGACCCATCATGTACTGCCTGCGCTCTGTTTAGCTAGGATACTGCTGTGCCTATTCAATTATATGAGGTTTTTTCCGCTGCCTAACCTGGCTCCTTACCTGCGCAACCGCCATCTATTGTCGCTGGCGGGCAATTTAACAGTGTCAGCTTTGGGTATTGTATCGGCTTCGCTATTGTTTCGGGCGCTGCCAGTGCGCGACATTGGTATTTGGGTATTGTTCAGCTCTACCACAGGATTGGCTGATTCGTTCCGAGCGGGGTTTTTGACTACTGCCTTCATCCGGGCTTGTTCGGGTGCTGCGCCTGCCCGGGCCGTCGAGGTAACAGGGTCAGCCTGGGTGATTGCCTTAGCTAGCACTGGGGCGCTAGGGCTGCTTAATGTAGGGGCTTGGCTGGTGCTCGGTGCAGTGGCCAAGCCCGAAGCTGCCTTGCTACTGCACTGGTTTGGAGTGTTGCTGGTAACTACGCTCCCCTACTTCATGGCAGCGTGCGTGCTGCAAGCCGAGCAGCGGTTCGAGCGTATCCTCTACATTCGCTTGCTTTCGCAAGGCTCGTTTGTGCTGCTTATCATTGGCTTAATGCTGACGGGCACCGCTAGCCTGGAGCGCGTGGTATACAGCTACGTGCTAGCGTCGGTGATTACCAGCTTGCTCACGCTGACCTTAGGCTGGGCGCGGCTGGGCAACATGGCTAGCCGCACCCCGGCGTGCGTACGCGAACTGGCGCACTTTGGTAAGTACAGCGTGGGCAGCTACGTAGGTTCCAACCTGCTGCGTAGCTCTGATACGTTTCTCATCAGCTTCCTGCTCGGGCCAGCCCCGCTCGCCGTGTACAATCTGGCCGGACGCTTTTCTGAAATCGTTGAGATTCCATTGCGCAGCTTTATTGCCACGGCTACCCCGGGGCTGGCAGGGGCCTTCAACCAGCACCGGCTAGCTGAGGTAGCGCGCTTGCTGCGCAAAAACGCTGGCATGCTCACTTGGGCCTTTGTGCCGCTGGTAGTGGGTACTATTCTTTTTGCCGACTTGCCCATCTACCTCATCGGCGGCGGCAAGTACCGGGGCACTGAAGCCGCTAACTTACTGCGCATTGGCATGGCGATGGCCCTGCTCTATCCCATCGACCGCTTCGTAGGCGTCACGCTCGATGTAGTAAACCAGCCTCGGCTGAACTTGCTCAAGGTTTTTTTAATGCTGGCTATTAACGTAGTTGGCGACGTGGTAGCAATTCTGCTCTTTCATAGCATCTACGCCGTGGCGCTAGCTAGCATTCCTACCATTCTCATTGGGTTTGGGTTTGGGTACATTCAGCTCAAGAAGTATCTGCCCCTCTCACTTCAGGCAATTCTAGCGACCGGCTGGGAAGAAATCCGAGGGTTGGCGCTGCGCCTAAGTAGCAAGTCTACTAGTCTCGTTGCTAGTCAGGAGCCGCGCTAAGTTCCTCGCCATGACCATTGCCCACCTAATTCTAGCTCACAAAGCGCCGGCCCAGCTCGAACGGCTGGTGCGGAAGCTAGCGCATCCGCAAGCTGATATTTTCATTCATCTCGATCACAAAGCCGACTACCGGCCATTTGCACCGCTCGCGGCGCTGCCAGGCGTGCACTTCCTTCGCCACCGGCTCGATGTAAAATGGGGAGGGTACAGCC
>CALMOO010000841.1:995-3806 GCA_937871705.1 uncultured Hymenobacter sp. | reverse complement strand
GGAAGGTATGCGCGAAATTCTGCGCGTTCCGAAGCACTACGACTTTATCAACTTGTTGAGCGGTGAGGATTATCCCATCAAGCCGGTCGGAGCTATCCACGAGTTTCTGGCGCAGCACCTAGGCCAGTCCTTCTTGGAGTGCCAACCCGACAATTCCGAGTGGTGGCAGGCTAACCAAAGCCGCTTCAACCAATACCACCTCACTGAGTTAGATTTTCCAGGCCAGTACGTGGCGCAGCGTTTGCTCAACCGCGTGCTTCCCCGGCGCAAGTCGCCGCTCTTCTCGACCCTGTATGGCGGCAATATGGGTGGCTGGTACACCATCAGTCGCCAGTGTGCAGCTTACGTGGTCAAGTTTGTGGATGCTCACCCCCAGCTGCGGCGCTATGCCCGCTACACCTGGGGCTCCGACGAGTTTCTGGTGCATTCCATCTTGCTCAATTCCTCACTGGCAGCTACCGTTATCAACAACAACCTACGCTACATTGACTGGTCGGGCGGGGGTAGTAGCCCTAAAATACTTACAACCGATGATTTACCCATTTTGCAGGATTCATCTCGGCTCTATGCCCGTAAGTTCGATGCTAATCACAGTGCCCAACTGTTTGAGCAGTTAGATTATCTTAACGAGGCAAGCACTAGTTCTGAGAGCAAGGTGATGAGCAGTGGCCATCCACTACATTTGTAGGCATGTTGGCCTGAATTAGGTTGCACGGACAAATACTTTTGGGCACGTGCATGAATTAAATTACTCGGCGTAGACCGCACTAGTGCCTAATCCGACTGAAAAAGTGGGCGATGGAAGTCTTAAGAGTATAGTCTGAGGTGGTCTAGCAAACTCAAGTTGCGGACTATAAGCCGACTTGGGTTAGGACGTGGACAAAGATAAAAAGCGCGATTTTTAAGGCAAAGCCAGCGGCCGTCACGGCGTGAATCTGCTTGGGAAAGCGGGCGGTGAGCTGACTGAAACAGGTTTCGATGCTCTTACGAAAATACTGTATCAGAAAGCTTTGCGCCGGCTGCTGGGGCCGCTTGCTGTTCTGGCGGCGCGCACTGTGCTGCTGGCTACCGCTCGCCTCATTGAAGAGATCTTCGGCCAGATAGTCTGTGTAGCCGGCATCGGTGTAAAGCCCGCTGCCGGCGGGCAAATCCAGCGCCAGACCACGCCGGCCGGTCTGCTCTGACTCGGCCCTGGCATGAATGTAAAACTCGATGGGGATACCGTCGCTGGTGGCGACGACCTGCACCTTGCGGCCGTAAAACCAGCTGCGCTTGCTGGCGCACCGGCCATGATACGCCTTGCCCGTCAGAAGCTTACAGCGTGGAATGCGCGTATTGTGACACACGGCCACCGGAAACGAGTCCAGCACATAGCGGGCTTCCGTGTGCAGGTGTTTGAGCACGTCGCCGACCAGGGCGAAGAGCGCGAGCAGCGTATCGGTGAGCGCATGCAGGCGGCGAGTGAAGCCGCTCTTGTCCAACCGGTTCTGGCGCCAATGCTGCTCCATATAGCGCTTGGCTACGACCAGATTGCCGCCGAAAAAGCGCGCGGCTACCAAAGCCGTCGTCAGCACCTGGGCATCGGTCAAGCGCCGGCCCGAAGCCGGTGGCAGCGTACCAGCAGGGCGGGTAAAGCGGAGTAAATCATCAAGTACGCAGTACATTGCAACGGTCTGTTCGCGCATAAGTTAGGTCAGGTTGGGAGGTCAGAGACCCAAACCTAGCCTGTTCACGCCGAACAGACTTTTTTTTGCCCCGACTACCCCGCAACTTGAGTTTGCTAAGCGAGCCAGAGTTGGGTAGTACTTTTCTTCTCAATGGAAAAGCCTGCCAAACGGCGTAAATACGATGCAGCCTTCCAAGCTGAAGCCCTGCGTGTAGCCAGCGAAAGCCGCACGACGCAGGCGGCCGCCCGTGCCCGCAATCTTACCCCGAAGCTGCTCTAGAAGTGGCAGCAAGCAGCTCTGCCGACGCTGCCCGCTGACCCAATTTAAGCAGCAGAGGTGCGCCAGTTGCGCGCGGCCAACAAGCACCTGGCCCAGGAACTGGAAATTTTAAAAGCTATCGCCATCTTCAGCACCCCGCCGACCTAGTGAGTCGCTACCAGTTCCTTGACCAACAGCGGGCTAGCTATCCCGTGCGCGTGCTCTGCCGGGTGCTGGGCGTAACACTTGCTCGTTGCTATGCCTGGTTGACGCAGGGGGCCAGTCCACCCCAGCCAGTACAGTGGCGTGGTAAATAGCAATTTTTCAGACTTTTACACGCAATAAGCAGCGCTATGGCACCCGTCGGCTACGGGCCGAGCTGCAGGCGCAGGGCTATCGCGTCGGCCCCCAGCGCCTACGCCTTGCGTTACGCCGTCGGGGGCTGCATGCCGTGCAGCCCCGCGCCTTTTCCCGCGCACCACTGACTCGACTCATGGGCTGCGGCGCGCCCCTTTACCGGCTGCTCGACCAACCCGCCCCGATTCGTGCGAACCAGGTCTAGGTTAGCGACATTACCTACTTGCTTCTCGCCTTTGGGCACTGGGCTTACCTGTGCGCCTTCCAGGATGCCCACACCCGCCAGGTCGTTGGCTGGCAAGTGCTTGCCACTATGCCCCAAGAGCTGGTGAACAGCGCCTTACATCATGCCCTACTGGCCCGGCAGCCTGCCTCCGGCCTGTTCGTCAACTCGGACCGGGGGGCAGTACTGCGGCAAGGCCTACTGGGCACTGCTTCCCCGCCACGAAGCCGTACGCGCGCAGAGCCGACGCGGCGAGTGCCTCGACAACGCGCAAGCCGAAAACCGACTACAGGTTTTGGGCGCCTC
>CALMOO010000841.1:0-985 GCA_937871705.1 uncultured Hymenobacter sp. | reverse complement strand
GGCAACGAGGACGCCGGAGAGACCGGGCGAGACGTGCAGTCGCTCAGGACGCTGTGCAACCGCATCGGCAAGTTCAAGGACAACCTGATCGACCCGACCGACGCCCAGCACAGCATCGCCACTTATCTTGACTACTATAATTACGAGCGTCGCCACTCGGCACTTGCCTAGCAAATCTCCCAAACCTTTTACATCTAACAACTTAAAAATGCTGCCTTAAACTTTCTCGCCTAACTGGACCACCTCAAGTAAGCTCGCCCTATACATTTATTCTTCTTAGTTGCCTATATGTCCTATTCTACCCTGCGCCTCTATTTTGAAAAAGCTGTTGGCTGCCTCTTAGAAAATCCTAAGGGCTACGTCGTGGTGGAGTACAAAGCGGGGCCACGCAAACTCAACGAGCTGCAAGCCTTCCTACACCATGCCAGCCAAGTACTTGCGCGCAATAAGTGGCATAAACTACTCGGCGACCAGCGCTTGATGTTGCCCTTTACCCCCGAGGAAAGCCAGTGGATAACCGAATATTGGCTCTCCGCCGCTCAACTGCGCACGGATAGGGTGTACGGCGCCGTGCTGCTCCCACATGATGTGTTTGCGCGCCTCTCGGCCAGCCAGTTGATGCACGACGCCAAAGCCTCGGCTATGACGTATCGCCTCTTCCACGAGCAAGCCGAAGCCGAAGCTTGGTTGATGCAGCTGCCGTAGCACCGCTTTGCTTCCTAGTCTATGCTTCCATCTCAGCCCGTTGCTTAGGCCTTCTTAAGCAACGTCGCTTTAATACCCTATCACAAGTACCTCTTAAGCCTCCTCACAGGAGCGCGAGCCTTTTCGTAGCTTAGCCTCATGAAAAGGCTAGTCGTTCTCCTGCTCCTTGCCTTAGCGATAGCCTTTGCGGCAGCCTATGCGCTCGTGGCTATTCAGATTATCCATAGCCGACAAGTAAGAGCGGAAGCGCGTAGGTAGTGTACGTGTTGCCTAATTGCCC
>CALMOO010000840.1 GCA_937871705.1 uncultured Hymenobacter sp. | reverse complement strand
CACCCGCCCCGCCCTCGACGACCTGAGCCAGGGCCACCGCCAGTACGCCCGCGCTGGTCGCCCCGTGCCCCTACCCTACCTGCAGGCCGAAGGTGCCGCCCAAACTCGCCTCGGCCAGTTTGACGACGCCCGCGCCACCTACCTGCTGGCCCTCGAAAGCCAGCCCGAAGACGGGCGCACGCTCTTCCTGCTGGGCCGCCTGGCGCAGCAGCAGGGCGACTCGGCCAGCGGCTGTGAGTTCTTCAAGCGCGGGGCCAAGGCCGGGTACTCGTATGCGACTGAGGCAGCGAAGGAGTGCAAGTAACACTCTTTATTACTTCAACTACTTGTCTTATTTATCGAACACCGACGAGTTTTACCTTTGCGGCTTACTCCTATCTTAGTTTTTGGTAAACACGTGAAAAAACTTCTTCTCCTTACGTTTAGTGTTGCGTTATTGAGTGCTTGTAAAAAGGAGAGCGCTCCATTGCCTTCCAACGATGCCCGCACAAGCTTACTGGTAGCTCACGACTGGCAGGTGGCGGCGCAAACGACTACTTATCCCCACGATGGAAAAGCAGAGGTAATGGATGTATATGCTTCAACTTCGGCCTGCGTTAGGGATAATTCGATTAGGTTCAATGCCGATAAGACGTTGGCGCACAAGGAAGGCACCCTAAAATGTGCTCCTGATGTTGTCTCGCCTCATGCCGGCGCTTGGCACTTCAATGCTGACCAAACCGAGCTCACCATCAATGATGAGCAGCTATACGACGCCGATAAAGTGTACCAAGTTCTAGACTTGACCGAGCAGACTCTGCAAATTCGCTATACGTACACCTACAGCATCAATGGCAGGCAATATGCTGGCATAGAGGACTATACGTATACTGCTTTATAATAGCAACTTGTAAGTAGTACAGTGCTTAAACCCAGCTACCACCGTGCCCGCTCGATATGAGCGGGCACGGTGGTTTAATACTAAATCTGAAAGCTAAACTGCCACCCGCGCCAGTGCCGCCGCAATCAACTGCGCGTGGTGGCGGCCATTCTCAATAAACCAGCGGCTGGTGGCCAGCCCGCCGCACACCGTGCCGGCCACAAACACGCCGGGGCGCGCCGATTCGTGGGTGGCGGGGTCAAAAATCGGGGGTAGGGCCGAGTCGTTCTCATCGAGGGGTAGGGCCAGCATATCGACGAGCAGCGTGTAGTCGGGCCGGTAGCCGGTGAGCGCGTACACGTAGTCGGCCGCGATGCTCAGCGGGCCTTCGGGCGTCACGACTTCCACTGAGTGCGGCGTAATGGCCGTGATAGTCGTGTTGAAGTACGCCGTGATGCGGCCCTCCTTAATGCGGTTGAGCAGGTCGGGGCGAATCCAGTATTTCACGCTCTCCGACACCTCGGCGCCGCGCACCACCAGCGTCACGCGGGCACCGGCGCGGGTGAGCGACAGCGCCGCTTTGGCCGACGAGTTTTTGGCGCCGACCACGACGACATTGCGCCCGGCGTGGGGGTAGGGCTCTTTGTAGTAGTGGTTTACGTGAGGCAAGTCTTCGCCGGGCACGCCCATACGGTTGGGCACGTCGAAGAAGCCGGTGGCTACCACCACGGCGCGGGTGGATATTTCGCCCTTATCGGTTTCGACTACGAAGTTGCCAGCCTCGCCGCGCAGGCCCGTTACGGTTTCGTAGAGGCGCAGGCTCAGCTTTTCGGACGCGGCCACGCGCTGGTAGTAGTCGAGGGCATCTTCGCGGTGCGGCTTGTACGAGGCCATCGGGAAGGGGTAGCCGCCAATTTCGAGCAGCTCGGGCGTCGAGAAAAACTCCATCTGGGTGGGGTAGCCCACGATGGAATTGACCAGCGCGCCCTTATCCAGCAGCACCACAGTCAGGCCCTGGCGCTGAATTTCGAGGGCGCAAGCCAGGCCCACCGGACCGGCACCGATTACGACGGCATCTAGCTTTTCAATTATCATTGAGCAATTATCAATTATCAGTTCTGTAGGCTCTTTCTACTAGCAACCAACGGTAGGCCGTCTGGTTGGGTTCTTCTGCTGAACTTTACGCCCGAAATCAGCACGCCTTATCGCTCGCCTACCAAGTTGATAACTGATAATTGCTGACTGATAACTGAAAAGATGCGTCATTGCGACTTGTGCGGAGCTACCAGCTTCCAGCCCCTACCCTTCTACTATCTCTTTGACGGCCAGCGGCTGCAAGGTACGCGCTGCACCAGCTGCGACCTGGCTTTTCTGGACCCGCAGCCTACCCCCGCGCAGCTCGAAAAGCTGTATGGTAAGGAATACTTCACGGAGC
>CALMOO010000839.1 GCA_937871705.1 uncultured Hymenobacter sp. | reverse complement strand
CGTTTGGGCAGGGCGCGCGGCACTTAGTGTTCGTGGCACACATGGACGAGGTCGGCTTCGTGGTGGATTCTATTCGGCCCAATGGCCGGCTGGTGCTTAGTATGAAAGGCGGGGCTTTTCCGTGGCTGTGGGAGGCGCAGCCCGCGCTGCTGCACACGCTGGGGCAGCCCGATGTGGCGGCGGTGTTTGAGCCGCGCCCGCACTACCAGCAGGCTACGAAGAGCGCAGCTACTACCCCCCTCACGGTGTTTGCGGGCTTTACGTCGGCGCAGCAGGCGCAGGCAGCGGGCATCCGCATTGGCAGCACTACCGTGACCATGCCCAAGCAGCTGCGGCCGCTGAGCGCCACGCGGGCCGCAGCGCGCGGCTTCGACGACCGGGTGGGCTGCGCGGCGCTGCTGCTCAGCCTCCAGCACCTCGACCCCAGCAAGCTGCCCTGCCGTGTCACCTACGTGTGGTCGACGGGGGAAGAAATTGGCTTGTTGGGCTCGGCCTTTGCCTCGCAGCAGTTGCAAGATGCCAGCGTGGTGTACCCGATTGATACGTTCGTGTCGTCCGATGCGCCGCAGGAGTCGCACGCCTTTGGCTACTGCCCGCTGGGGCAGGGCGCGGTTATTCGGGTGGTGGAAAGCATCAATTTTGCGCGACGCGATTTGGTGCAAAACGTGCACGCGCTGGCCGACCGCCAGCACATTGCCATTCAGGAAGGCATGACGGTGGGCGGTACCGATGGCATGGAGTTTATGAACTACGGTATTCCGTCGGTGCCGCTGTCGTGGCCCGGCCGCTACTCGCACTCGCCCGTAGAAGTGCTCGACTACCGCGACATGGACAGCCTAGTGCGCCTGCTAAGCGCGCTTATGCAAGGCGAGGCTTCGGCCAAGTCGCCGACTCGTAGCCCTACCCCCCGCCGCTAGGCTAAGCGACTTTTACCCTGTGCAGCCAATTCATACTTACCTATTCGAACCTAGCCGGCTTTCCTTGATTATTCCGTTACATGAATCCTTTACAAGCTGTTTTTAATATCGCCGAAATCTGCGCCCAGCACGGCATCACCGACGTTATTCTGTCGCCTGGCTCGCGCTCGGCGCCGCTCACGCTGGCGTTTGCGCGGCACCCGGCGTACCGGGGCAAGCTGCGCGTGGTGCCCGACGAGCGCGCGGCGGCGTTTATTGGCCTGGGCATTGCACAGGCTACGCGGCGGCCGGTGGTGCTGGTGTGCACCAGCGGCACGGCCGGTCTAAACTACGCGCCCGCTGTGGCTGAGGCATATTTCCAACAGATTCCGCTGCTTGTGCTCACCGCTGACCGGCCACCCGAGTGGATAGACCAGCTCGACGGCCAAACCATTCGGCAGCGCGACTTGTACGGCGCGCACGCCAAGGGCATGATGAGCGAAGCTATCACCCTCACAGCGGCATTTCCGGCCGGGCCGGTGCAGGTGAACATCCCGCTCCGCGAGCCCTTCTACCCCAAGGCGGGCGAGGAAATGGGCTACGAAACTACAGTCAAAATCATCCGCGACGACCAATCGAATGCCGTCCTACCCCCCGCCGAAATCCTAGACCTGCGCCAGCAGCTGCGAGCCGCTAGCCGGGTGCTGGTGGTGGCGGGCCAGCAGACCAACAACGACAGCCTGACGGCGGCGCTCTACGAGTTTGCCGAGGCGCGGCAGGTGCCGGTGGTTGCCGATACCATCGCCAACCTGAGCGACGTGCCGGCCGTGCGGCGGCACGATATTTTTCTGGCTGGCTTGTCGAAACAGCAAAAAGAAGCCCTGCGGCCCGACTTGCTCATTACCTTCGGCCAGTCGCTGATTTCTAAAAGCCTGAAGCTGTTTTTGCGCGACGCGGCTCCCGCGCAGCACTGGCACATTCAGCCCGCCGGGCCGGTTGCCGATACCTTTCGACGCCTCACCCGCGTGATTCGCGTGCAGCCCGCCGCGTTTTTTCAGCAATTGGCGGTCTTCGAAACCAAAGACTATAACCGGTCCGGAGGTTCGAATCCCTCCTCGTCTGCAAACCAGTCCACTTCTGATGTACGAGTCCCGGGTTCGAATTCCGGCGGAGCCACAAACGACCAAACCCAGCTTGGTTCGATTGCAACTGTTGCCACAGAAGCCAGCATATCGTGGCAGCAAGTTGATGCGGTTGCGGAAGCGTTCCTGACTGATTTTTTTGCAGCCGAAGGCCAACCTTTCAACGAGTTTTCGGCCTTTCACCAAGCGCTGGCGGCCTTGCCAGATGGCACGGCGCTGCATCTCGCCAACAGCATGGCCGTGCGCTACGCTAATATTTTAGGCTTACCGGCTGGAAAGCAAATCGATGTGTTTGCCAATCGCGGCACCAGCGGCATCGATGGCTGCAACTCCACGGCTGTGGGTGCTGCGCTGGCGCAGCCTGACCGGCCGGTGGTGCTGCTGACCGGCGACGTAGCGTTTTTCTACGACCGCAACGCGTTTTGGCACAACTACCCTACCCCCAACCTGCGGGTCGTGCTCTTCAACAACCACGGCGGCGGCATCTTCCGCATGATAGACGGGCCGCGCCAACAGCCGGAGCTAGACGAGTTTTTTGAAACCACCCAAGCCCTGACGGCCGAGAACTTGTGCCGTGATTTCAGCCTGCGCTACTTACCCGTTTCGTCGTTCGGCGAACTTGCAACGGCGCTGCCGGTTTTCTTTGCGGCCGAAACGGGCGCGGCGGTGCTGGAAGTCTTTACCGATAGCAAAACCAATGCGGCGTTTTTTGAAGAGTACCGGAAGGCTGTGAAAACGGCTTTCGCCTAATATTTTGTCAGGCTGACGAAGGAAGCATCTTTTCACGGCTGCTTTCGCCGGCGATAGTAACCCCGAGCGGCGCGGACGTGATAAGATTCTTCGCAAGCTCAGAACGACACTCTGTGATATATGTCTGAACCCATCCAGTGGACCCCGATTAAGGAGTTCCAAGAAATCCTCTTCTCCCAGCACGGGGGCATTGCCAAAATCAGCATCAACCGGCCGCAGGTGCACAACGCCTTCACGCCGCTCACGGTGCAGGAAATGATTGAGGCCATGGACATTTGCCGCAATCGCACCGACATCGGCGTCATCATCCTCACCGGTGAGGGGGGTAGGGCCTTCTGCTCGGGCGGCGACCAAAGCGTGCGCGGCCACGGCGGCTACGTGGGCGCCGACACCGTGCCCCGCCTCAACGTGCTCGACTTGCAGAAGATGATTCGCTCCATTCCCAAGCCCGTGATTGCTATGGTGGCAGGCTGGGCCATCGGCGGCGGCCACGTGCTGCACGTGGTTTGCGACCTCACAGTAGCGGCCGAAAACGCCCGTTTTGGCCAAACTGGTCCCATGGTAGGCTCGTTCGACGGCGGCTTTGGCGCGAGCTATCTGGCGCGCATTGTAGGCCAGAAAAAGGCACGCGAAATCTGGTTTCTCTGCGACCAGTACGATGCCCAAGAAGCCCTCGACATGGGCCTCGTAAACAAGGTAGTGCCCCTCGACAAGCTCGAAGAAACTACAGTGGCCTGGTGCCACAAGATTTTGCAGAAGAGCCCGCTGGCCTTGCGCATGCTGAAATCAAGCTTCAACGCCGAGCTGGACGGCCAAGCTGGCATCCAAGAATTGGCTGGAAACGCTACCCTGCTCTACTACCTCAGCGACGAGGCCAAGGAAGGTAAAAATGCCTTCCTGGAGAAGCGGCAACCCAACTTCGACCAATTTCCGAAGTTTCCGTAGGTCTTGATAATTAGCTCTTATCAAAGTAAGGAGCCTGCTGCTTGACTATTTAGATTATGAAACTACCTGATATAAATTCAGTGCTTGATGAGTATTAGTTCACGTCAGTTAGCCATCATTTACTTAGCCATCTACAGCTGTTGGTGGGGCTATGCCATTTACTTTCTATATGGAAAACATTATGATAATAATTATGCAGGTGGCACAGCTTCGCTAGCTATAAGTATTATCACAATAATGTTTGTACTTGCCTACTTAGTAGGATTCATTGTAACAGCTAACAGGAGTAAAAATTATAAAAAGTTCTTTTGGCTCACCGTCCCGAGCCTTCTGATTCCTATAGTTGGCATATGCCTATTTGAGTTTTTGCATAGTTTATAACACATAAGAAAGCCCTGCCAATTGGTAGGGCTTTCTTAATATAAAGACAATCAATTAAAAGCTAAATCCGAGGGCGTGAAAGCAGGCGCACCAGCTGAAGAAGTACCGTTTGCGCTCGTTTTTCCGAAACTTCTTTAAAACCTTGGCGCGGGCCTTGACGGCGGCCAGGATGGGGCACGGAGCGACCACCGGGTCGGGGGCACTACTTCCGGTAGCCAGTACCGATTCGGACAGGGATTGCGGGTGGGATTGCATAGCAGTAGAGCATGATGTGTGCAGTAAGTATACGCATTTTTTACCACATATTTAACAGGTTGCTTTCCAAATTACGGGCTACCTGAACAGTACTTACTACCTGAGCACGTGGCTACTGCTTGGGCAAAACGCCACTGCGGCATAGCGGCGGCGCGCTGTGTTTACCAAGCAAGCTGGCTTTATGGCGACATCGTGGGGTAGTCGGTGGCAGGCCACGCTGCGGCAGTCGTGCCCGGTGAGTTGAAGCTTATTTTTTGGCAGTAAAAGCTTGGGTGGGCTGGGAATTGAAGGACCGGAAATGTGCAGCACCCGTAGTAGCTTGGGGCTGGCTACGCCAGCTGAAGGCCCGGGCCTTCGTACCTATTATGACCGACGCTGAGTATCACCGTAGCATTCGCCGCATCAGGCGAGCCCACTGGCTGCACTATCCTATTCAGGCCCTGCTGCTGACTGCGGCGGCGCTGGCTGGCAGCAGCCAGGTGGCCATGCCCACGGCCGCGAACCCACGCTTTGCCACGTGGCCGGCGTTGCTGCTGCTGGCGGCGCTGTTGCCGTTGGTGAGCCTGGTTTTGTACGCGGTGGCGCGGTATATGCGCCCCAACCTGCGGCGACCCTACGAAGAGAACATGCGCATCTACCAGAGTCGCATCGTGCTGCGCAACAGCCTACTGGGGCTACTCGGGCTGCCGCTGCTGGCAGCCTACCTCATTACGCACCAGGTAGTAGACCTGGTAACCTACGCTGGCCTGCTGCTACTTTTGAGCTGGCAGACGGCGCCCTCGGCCACGACGTACCAGCGCTGGCTGCTCAGCTAACACGGCTGGGGCCCGCGCCACGGGGTGCGGTTATCTCCTGGCTGGCTACCCGATTTATTTTCATGGCTTCTGCTACCCCCCTCCTTCCTACCTCTCTGCTGCTCAACGGGCGCGAGTTCAGCTACGAGCAAATTCAGCAAACCCCTACCCCCCACACGGCGCTCAACGGCTACGAGGCCCAAGTGCTGGAGCTGGTGCGGCAGTGGCTGAGCGGCGCCCACGAGTTTGGGCAGCGCACGTCGGGCAGCACCGGCGACCCGCAGCTCATCGTGCTGAAGCGGCGGCAGCTGGCGGCCTCGGCGGCGCGCACCGGCGACTACTTCGACCTCGGGCCCGGCGACCGGGCGCTGGTCTGCCTCAACTGCGAGTTTATTGGCGGCAAGATGATGCTGGTGCGCGGGCTGGAGCGCAACCTGCACCTGACCATCGTGGAGCCGCACGCCGACCCGTTTGCGGAAGTAGCGGCCGATGCGGAGTTTGATTTTGCCGCCTTCGTGCCGCTGCAAATG
>CALMOO010000838.1 GCA_937871705.1 uncultured Hymenobacter sp. | reverse complement strand
GGGCTTGCTTAACCATCCGCTTACCGATAAAGGCCTGGCTACTTTGCCGACCACAAGAAGGTAAACGCGTAGGCCACTTATGAATTATAAATTAGGAGTTATGAATTGGTAGCAATCTGTTCATCACCTGTCAACTCATAACTTCTAACTTTTAACGCATAATTCGAAGGAAGTGTACATCATCAAAGTAAAGGGCAAGGCCAAAATTCCGGATTACATCCAGCTACGCGACGAGCAGTTCGTGCTGATTGCCTATTTTCGGGCTGACCGGCCGCTCAAAGACTTGCATCGCTATGGCCTGCTGGGCCAGGAAGCGGCCCTGGCGGCCGTGATTTCGGAGCTGGAATTTGGGAAATTACGCAAGCTCGAACTCTAAGTGAGCGCTATGACTGAGCTAGTAGTAGAGCTACGCGACGTAACGGTAGCCCAGGAGGGTAGGGCGGTGCTGGAGCAGGTGACCTTCGCCCTGGAAAAGAGTGAGTTTGCCTACCTGATAGGCCGTACCGGCGCGGGCAAGTCGTCGCTGCTCAAAACGCTCTATGCCGACCTGCCGCTGCAAATGGGTACGGGCACCGTGGCCGGTTTCGACCTGAGCCAACTGCCTGATAGAAAGGTGCCTTACCTGCGTCGTAAGCTGGGTATTGTTTTTCAGGATTTTCAATTGCTTTCAGACCGAACGGTGGCCGAAAACCTACTGTTTGTGCTGAACGCTACCGGCTGGCGCGGCAAGGCCCGCAAGCAGCAGCGCATCACCGACGTGCTGACGCAGGTAGGCCTTGGCGGCATCGGGGGCCGGATGCCGCACCGGCTCTCGGGCGGTGAGCAGCAGCGCGTTGTGATTGCGCGCGCCCTGCTCAACGAGCCCTTGCCGCTACTGGCCGACGAGCCCACCGGCAACCTCGACCCCGAAGTGTCGGCTGGCATTATGGAGCTGTTCGCGCAAATAAATTTCGCGGGCACGGCTGTTCTGATGGCTACGCACAATTTCCAGCTCATCGACAGGTATCCGCATCGGGTGCTAACGTGTAAAGACGGACACTTGCTCGATTCGGCGCGAGCTAACTGAGAAGCGGGGGTAGGAACAAAAAAGGGCGCTACTCAAGACCGGAAAGGCGCTCCATCAGGCTTTTAGCCCTTTAGCGAGCACACATACGTGAGACGATGCCTGGTTTATCGGTTCTGATTCCGGTTTATAATCGACCAGTGCGGGCGCTAACCGAGGCGCTGCTAGCGCAAGCCCCGCAATGGCCGGGGCC
Source organism: uncultured Hymenobacter sp. (assembly GCA_937871705.1). Lineage (GTDB taxonomy): Bacteria > Bacteroidota > Bacteroidia > Cytophagales > Hymenobacteraceae > Hymenobacter. The sequence goes on along the minus strand of CALMOO010000838.1, from coordinate 211 downwards.
AGTCGAAATCTGGTTGCTTGACGATGGCTCAGCGGAAGCTTGCCGGATTGCCAACCGGGCGTTGGCTGCCCTGCCGAGCGTGCACTACCACGAGCTACCGCACAATGTAGGCCGGGCCGCAGTTCGCAACCAGCTGGTGAGCCACGCCCGGCACGAGTGGCTGCTGCTGCTGGGTAATACCAGTCAACTTATTGATGGTGAGTATATAGCG
>CALMOO010000837.1 GCA_937871705.1 uncultured Hymenobacter sp. | reverse complement strand
CACCGAACCCTGCGCCACGCCGATGCCGGGTAGGCTGATTTCGTCTTGCCCGCCGGCGCCCTGGTAGCGCCCGCGCAAGACAAACTTGTCCTTCACCTGCAGCTGCTGCGCGTCGCTCTGAGTCTGGTTATACAGCTCCTGGTACACGTACTTGCTCACCAGCGCCGTCTCGGTAGAGGCAAACTGCGCCTGCAAATACGAGCCAAACGGCTGCACGCTCGGGAAAATAATCTTGCCCAGGTCCGGGTCAATCGTGACGCCGGGGAAGTAGTCAAAGTTGCCGTCCGGGTTGCGGTCGTTGTTGGCATTCACCCTATCCAGCCCCAGTACCTGAATGAGCGGAATATTCTGGATATTCTGGCCTTCCTTCAGCGAAATCAAGTCAACGCCCGTCGCGTCATCCTTGTAAATAATCTGTAGGTTGAAGTTGTCGCGGTTCAGCTGCGATGCGTTCAGGGGATAGATGTTTTTCATCATCAAATCCCAGGTTGGCGTGTTGCGCGTCTGCAGGTTGGGGTTAGCCGGGTTCACGGTGGGGTCGGCTACGCCCACGCCGGGGTTGCTGGCCCGCAGCATCTTCAGGAAAATAACCTGGTCCTGGGCCACGTTGCTGCCGTACTCGTTCACGGTTTCGCCCACGGTGTAGGTCTTGCCGTTGTAGATGTACGAGTAGCTGACGCCCAGCACCTGGTCGGGCAGCAGCGCCGTGTTCAGGTTCACGTAGCCCAGCTCGGCATTGAAGGTGTACTCGTTGGTGGCCAGCTTGCGGGCTCGAATGCGCTCGTAATCCAGGTTTTTGGCCAAGGCTACCGTGCCACTACCCCCCGCGCCGCCCAGGCTCAGGTTGTTCAGCGTCTGCTCTACCTGCAAGTTGTCGCGAGCGGTGGGGCCACTGCTGGTCAGGGCCTGGTAGAGGAAGTTGGCCCCGTTGCGCGCCGGCGTAACGGCCACCGCCCCCGTACTGCCCGACTGATTAAACAGCTGCGGCCGGTAGAGACGGTCGCGGCGCGGTTCGGCCAAGTCCATCAGGGCCACCACGTTGCGTAGGTTGTCGGTGGTGCGGTTGTCGTTGGTCACGTACACCTCCAGGCGCGTGATGGTGATGCCGCTCTGCACCGTGGGCAGGCCGCGCAGCGTTTGGTCGTAGCGGTCGCGGAAGTACTGCGCCAGAAAGTAGTGCCGGTCGCGCTCGTACTGGCTGGCTTTCAGCTCAAACGTGCGGCTCTGGGCGCCGTTCTGCACCCGCACTTCATCGGCCGAGCCGCGCAGGGTAGCGGCTACCGCCGTCACGCCCAGCCGGCCAAACTGCATCTGGGCCTTCACCCCGAACAAGTTGGAGCCGCCCGTTACCAGCTAGTTGTTCAGGGGCATGCTCACGTTGCCGAGGTCCAACTTGCGCAGGATGTCGGTGGGCTGGCCGGCGTAGTCGAACTTCATCTGGTTGTCGAAGTCGAACGCCGCCTTGGTGTCATAATTGAACGTGAGCTTGAGCTTGGTGCCCACCGAGCCGCTCAAATTCAGATTCAGGTTTTGCTCAAACAGGAAGTCGCCCACGCTCTGCTGACGCAGGGTTAGCGCCGGGTTACGGTTCACGTTGAAGCGCGCGCCCGCTTTGAGCGAGAGCGAGCCCGCCGGCCGAATGTCGATGTAGCGCCCGCCAAAAATGCGGTCCGCCACCGGCCCAATGTCAATCTTGGGAATAAGCCGCTGCGCCTGGGCCGTGCCCGGCTGAGCGCCAGGGCCCGCTACCCCCCCCTGGCTCTTGAGGCGGTAGTAGTCGTTAATAGCCTGCCGCTCCTGAAACTTGAGCAGCTCCTCCCGCGAAATATCCGTAGGGTCGCGAAAATTGACGTCCGAGCCCACTGTTTCGCGCACGTCGTAGTGCTTGAGGCTGTCGTCGGGCGTCACCTGCACCTTCACACTTTTGGGCAGGGGTAGCACCAGCGGCGAGCGCCGCCGCTGCGGCGAAAACCGGCTGCCCGGCCGGTCGTGCGTGCGCACGCACGACCGGCGGCTGGGCCGGTAGCGCCCAGTGTCGGCCGGCACCGTCTGCTGCGGCAACCCTAGCTGGCTCGCCCACGTAAGCCACCCGAGCGGCGCGTACCGGCCATGCCCTGCCGCCCCAGCCGGGTTTGCCCACACCCCCGCCATCAGCACCGCCGATACCAAGGTAGTCGTGAGTACTGTAGCGGGAGTGAGTAATTTAATTCCAGCAGATAGTAGAGACTTCAAGCAGATAGACAGGTGCGGCCCCTCGTCAGACTATACGGGTCGCCGGGTTCAGTTAGATAAAGCACCAAGCCCTGGCCGTGGCCAATGCCACGCGCCAGCACTTCGCAAACTACTAGCTCGCCACCGCCGCTTAGTGCGACTTCAGGGCGAACTTAATCAACTCTTCCACGCTCAAGTCGTTGCCGTGCTTGTGCTGAATCTGGTCGAGTGTTTTCTCGGCCGCCGCCCGCGCAAAGCCGAGCATTACCAATGCTTGCAACGCTTCTTGGCGCTGCGTATTGTGCTGCCGCGCCAGGGGCACGGTGTCCACGCCAGCTTTGGCCAGTAGCTCGTCTTTGCGCAGCTTGTCGCGCAGGTCTAGTATCACGCGCTGCGCCGTTTTCGGCCCTACCCCCTTGATACTCTGGATAGCCCGCACGTCCTCGTTCACGATGGCTTGGCGGATTTCGCCTACCCCCATGCTGCTCACCATGTTGATGCCCGTGCCTGGCCCAATGCCCGACACCGATATCAGGTGCAGAAACAGGGCCTTCTCGTTGGGGTCCAGGAAGCCGTAAAGCGTCTGCCCGTCTTCCTTAATGTGCTGGTAAGTAAATACTTTAACCTTCTGGTCTTCGGCCGGCAGCTTAGAGTAGGTAGCCAGCGAAATCTTTACTTCGTAGCCCACGCCGCCCGTGTCGATGATGGCTTGGGTGGGGTCTTTGTAGGCAAGTTTACCGTCGAGGTAGGCTATCATAGCAAGGAAAGGGGGTAGGCCAGCCGGCACAGTTGCCCCGGCTGCCGATTGGCTGGCCTAGCAGACGGTTTGCGGCTTTGTACAAAAATAAGCCCGACTCATCCAAAAATCATTGTAGCAGCAACGCACAAAAAACCAAGAACGTCATGCCAGCCGGTGGAAGGCATGACGTTCTTGGTTTTGCCTTTTACAGTGCCTTACCCCCCCGCTGCGCGTCTACTACCGCAATGGCCGTCATGTTCACGATTTCGCGCACCGAAGCGCCCAACTGCAGAATGTGAATCGGCTTGCGCATTCCCATCAGGATGGGCCCGATACCCTCGGCGCCGCCAATTTCCTGCAGCACTTTGTAGGCAATGTTGCCCGACTCTACATTGGGGAATATCAAGGTGTTGGCGCCGTGCTCAGCCAGCGGCGAGAAGCCGTACTGCTCGCGCAGCAGCTCGGGGTTTAGGGCTACGTTGGCTTGCATCTCGCCGTCGATGAGCAGGTCGGGGTACCGCGCTT
>CALMOO010000836.1 GCA_937871705.1 uncultured Hymenobacter sp. | reverse complement strand
ACCTACATCTGTTTGCCGGTGGGGGGTAGGCGCGCTGCTTACCCTCACGCTGCTACCCGGCTACGGCCAAGGCTCCAACGCCCGCACGAAAGCGGGCGTGGCGTGCTGGCTCACTACCCCCGACCAAACGCAATTGCTGCAGCGGCAGGCGGGCAGCCTGGCTTTTGGGGCAGCGGCGGCGAATGGCGCCGTCATCGAAATCGACGACAAGCAGCGCTTCCAAACAATGGACGGCTTTGGCTACTGCCTCACGGGGGGTAGCGCCGAACTGCTGCACGCCATGAGCGCACCCGCGCGGGCCAAGCTGCTGCGCGAGCTGTTTGGCACCACGGCTGATGGCATGGGGGTAAGCTACCTGCGCCTGAGCATTGGCGCGTCGGACCTTGATGCGCAAGTGTTTAGCTACGACGACTTGCCGACGGGCCAGACCGACCCCACGCTGGCCCATTTCAGCCTGAAGCCCGATGAGACGCACCTGATTCCGGTGCTGAAGGAGATTTTGGCCATCAACCCCAATATCAAATTGCTAGGTTCGCCCTGGAGCCCGCCCACCTGGATGAAAACCAACGGCGAAACCAAGGGCGGTTCGCTGAAGCCGGAATTCTATGATGCCTACGCGCAGTATTTCGTCAAATACCTGCAGGGCATGAAGGCCCAGGGCATTCGCCTCGACGCCATTACGGTGCAAAACGAGCCGCTGCACCCCGGCAACAACCCGAGCCTGCTGATGCCGGCCGCGCAGCAGGCCGAGTTTGTAGGCCAGCACCTGGGGCCGGCCTTCAAGGCGGCGAAGCTGGACACGAAAATCATTTGCTACGACCATAACGCCGACAAGCCGGAATACCCGATGACGGTGCTCGGCGATGCCGCGGCCAACCCGTACGTCGATGGCTCGGCGTTTCACCTCTACATGGGCCCGATTGAGGCGCTGAGTAAGGTGCACGATGCTTTTCCGAAGAAGAACATCTACTTTACTGAGGAGTGGGTGGGGTCGAAATCCGACTTTGCCGGCAACCTGGGCTGGCACACCAAGAACCTGTTTATCGGGGCACCGCGCAACTGGGCGCGCAATGTACTGGAGTGGAACCTGGCCGCCGACCCCGAGCAGAACCCGCACACGCCAGGCGGCTGCAACGAGTGCCTCGGGGCTATCACGCTAGCGCCTGGCGACCAAGTGACGCGCAACGTGGCCTACTACCTGGTGGCCCAAACCAGCCGGTTTGTGCAGCCCGGCTCGGTACGCATCGGCTCGACGAGCGCGGGCGTGCTGCCCAATGTGGCCTACCGCACGCCCAGCGGCGGCCACGTGCTGCTGGTGCAGAATGACCAGCCTACCCCCCAAACCTTTGGCGTACGCTACAAGGGCAAAGTGCTGCCGGCTACGCTGCCCGCCGGCGCGGTGGCTACCTACGTGTGGTGATTACCTACGTGTGGTGATTACTAACCTCTTACTGGCAGCTTGCTTTAGAACTCGCTTTTCATTTCTCATCCGAAAGCTACCCGCTTTCATTTTTCCACCCAACCTACTTGTATGAAAAAGATTTTTACCCTTTCTACTTTGGCGGCGCTCATGGCTGCTTCGCTTGGCGCCCAAGCGCAGATTACGGTTGACGGCACGCTGAGCCCGGCCGAAATGGGCACCGCGGCGGGCCAGTACCAGCTGGTGGGCACCTACACCGGCACGCACTCTGTGGCTGACCGCGGCCTGAAGGCCCTGTATATGAGCGTTTCGGCTACCACCCTCAACGTAATGGTTGTCTGCTCACCCGAGCAGACCAGCTACAGCCACGTGGTACTGTACTTAGACGCGCCTAACAAGACAGGCTTGGCGGCTGGCGCCAGGGTGCCGGGTGTTGCGAGCAATACGCCCCTTACCCAGCGGCCCACCATGGATATGGCCGTGGACTACGTTTTCCGGGTTACCGTTTCGCCCTTGAATGACCAGCCAGGGGCTATGTACCTAAGCCGGGCCGATTATACGATAGCCACTCCGGCCGAAATCGGCATGGGTTCGACTGGTAAAAACGGGGCTGTCACGTCTGATTCCCATGACGCGTCGATGGCCCAGTCGGCGTTCAAAACCTCAGCTACGGGCAGCGTAGCTGCTAATACCACTACAGGCTGGGAATTTTCGATGCCTTTGAGCGCACTGGGCGGTGCGGCTTCGGGCAGCAATTTCAATGTGCTGGCAGGATATGTCAGGGACTCCGATAAAGGCTTTTACTCGGATGTGCTGCCCCAGATTGCCGGCCAGACTACTGACCTAGGCTTGGACCCCAACTTTACCACCATTGCCGGCAACCAATACTACACCTACCAGGTAGGCACGGGCGTGCTAGCCACCCGCTCGGCCGGCGCTTCGCTGCAAGCCGCTGCCTACCCTAACCCGCTGGCGGCCGATAGCCGCTTGGTGTACACCGTGGCCGACCAAGCCCAAGCCGTGACCGTGGAAGCCTACAACAGCCTGGGCCAGCGCATGACTACCCTGTTGAACGCCACCCAAACTCCCGGCGCGCACAGCCTGGCTCTAGCCCCGTTGCGGCAGCTGGCCGCCGGCGTGTACCTGGTGCGGGTGCAAGCCGGCAGCCAAGTGACGAGCCAGCGCGTGGTGGTGAACTAAACCCTGGGCGGGCGGGTAGCAGCAACGTCCTGCCACCCGCCCGCTTAGCTTACCCTAAGTTGCCGGCGGGTTTCCTACCCCCGCTTTTTCTTGTTTTTGCTGCTATGCTCTTCTCTTTTCCTACCCTTTGGCGGCGCGGCCGCTACCTGCTGGCGCTGCTGGCCTTACTGGCTACTGGCTGCAAAAGCAGCGATTCATCTTCGCCCGCTCCGACGCCGCCCGTGCCGCCTACCCCCCCTCCGACGGTCGTGCCATCGCAGGTGGCCGTGTGGCTGACCATGCCGGATAAGTCGGCCCTCTTTTTCCGGCAGAAATCCAGCCTGGTGTTTGGCGCGAATACGAACTCCGACCCCATCATTGCGGTGGACACCACCCAGACTTACCAAACCATCGACGGCTTCGGCTACTGCCTCACGGGCGGCAGCGCGCAGGTGATGAGCCGCATGAGTGCCGACAGCCGCGCCGCGCTTATCAAGGAGCTGTTTGCCACTGACAGCACTTCGCTGGGCGTCAGCTACCTGCGGGTGAGCATTGGGGCCTCTGACCTCAACGACCAGGTGTATACCTACGACGATGGGCCGGCCGACCCGACGCTGGCCAACTTCAGCCTGGCGCCCGACCAAGCCTATTTTATTCCGGTGCTGAAAGAGATTCTGGCCGTGAACCCGAATATCAAAATCCTGGGCTCGCCCTGGACGGCGCCTTCCTGGATGAAGTCGAATACCAGTCCGGTGGGTGGGAGCCTGCTGCCGCAGTACTACGACGCCTACGCCCAGTATTTTGTGAAATACATCCAGGGCATGAAGTCCGCCGGCATTACCATCGATGCCGTGACGCTGCAAAACGAGCCGCTCAACCCCAATAACAACCCGAGCATGGTAATGCAGGCCAATGAGCAGGCCGATTTTATCAAGAACAACGTGGGGCCGGCTTTTAGGGCGGCGGGCATCACGACCAAAATCATTGCCTACGACCATAATACCGACCGCACTGACTACCCGCTCACGGTGCTCGGCGATGCTGCGGCCAACCCGTACGTCGATGGTTCCGCGTTTCACTTCTACAGCCCGGCTTCGCCCATTAGTGTGCTGAGCCAGGTGCACGACGCCTTTCCGAGCAAGAATGTCTACTTCACTGAGCTCTGGACGCAGGCCCCTGGCACTAGCTCGTTTGGCGGCGACCTGGCCTACCACGTGCAGAACCTGGAGATTGGGGCGGTGCGTAACTGGAGCCGCAACGTGCTGGAATGGAACCTGGCCAGCGACGCTACTTTTGGCCCGCACACGCCCGGCGGCTGCGACCAGTGCCTAGGCGCGGTCACCATTAATGGCAACGCCGTGACGCGCAACCAGGCCTACTACTCGGTGGCGCATTCGAGCAAGTTTGTGCGGCCCGGCTCGGTGCGCGTGGGCAGCAACGTGCCTGGCAACCTGCAAAACGTGGCCTACAAAACGCCCGGTGGCAAGCGGGTGCTGGTGGTGCTAAACGCCGGAACTACCTTGCAAAGCTTTAATATTCAGTACAAAGGCAAGGTGGTGAATACCTCGCTGTACGGCGGCGCCGTTGCCACCTACATTTGGTAGCGCCTAGGTGCTCCCTACCCCCTTTCCCACCCGTTTTTTCTTATGACGACTAAGTTTCTTCCGCTGCTGCTACTCTCGGCCCTGGGCCTGGGCCGCGTGGCCGCTCAGCCTACCCCCTACTCGGCCGCCGGCAAGAAGGCGCGGGTGTTCACTACTGCTTCGGGCACCGATATGCGCCTGGCGGCGGGCGAGGCGCTGAGCTTTGCGCCAGCCGCGCAGCCAGTTGAGACGCAGGTGTGCGTGTTTGTGGACCCGGCGCGCTCGTTTCAGACGCTGCTCGGCATTGGCGGGGCGCTCACCGATGCAGCGGCCGAGACGTTTGCCAAGCTGCCCAAGGCTAAGCAGCAGGAGTTTTTACAAGCGTACTACAGCCCTACGGCGGGCATTGGCTACTCGCTGGCGCGCACCAGCATTGGCAGCTCTGACTTTTCGAGCGGCAGCTATAACTACGTGGCTGATAACGACGCCAGCCTTAAGTCGTTCAGCGTGAAGCACGACGAGCAGTTTCGCATTCCGCTCATCAAGCAGGCTACAGCCGCGGCAGGCGGCAAGCTGACGCTGTTTGTGAGCCCCTGGAGCCCGCCGGCCTGGATGAAAACCAACCACGACCTGCTGCACGGAGGCAAGCTGCTGCCCGAGTTTCGGCAGCCGTGGGCCGACTACTACGTCAAGTTTATTAAGACGTACGAGAAGATGGGCATCCCGATTTGGGGCCTCACGGTGCAAAACGAGCCGATGGCCACCCAAAAGTGGGAGTCGTGCGTGTTTACGGGCGAAGAGGAGCGCGACTTCATCAAGGGCTTTCTGGGGCCGACCTTGCAAAAAGGTGGGCTGGGCGATAAAAAGCTCATGGCCTGGGACCACAACCGCGACTTGCTGTACCAGCGCGCCAGCACCGTGCTCGACGACCCCGAGGCTGCGAAGTACGTCTGGGGCATCGGCTACCACTGGTACGAAACCTGGACCACCAGTGGCATGCTCTTCGACAACGAGCGCCGCGTGCACGAAGCCTACCCC
>CALMOO010000835.1:4244-8455 GCA_937871705.1 uncultured Hymenobacter sp. | reverse complement strand
GTACTGCCACAGGGCGCCCCCGGCCAGCAGCAAGGCCAACAGGGCAAGCGCGCCCAGCCCGATGAGCTCGCGCTGGGCGCGCAGTTGGGCGAGCTCCTGGGTTTGGGCCTGGAGGCGGTTTTGCTGGGTAAGGAGGCGAATCTGGTCCTGCTGCTCGCGCTGCTGCTGGCCTAGCTGCAGCACAGCCAGCCGGCGGCGCGTAGCCTCACCTACCAGACTATCGCTGGTGGCATGAGCGCGGCGCAGGGCAGCCAGTGCCTCGCGGTAGGCGTGGCGCTGCGTGTACGCCTCGGCTAGCACGGCGCTAGCCTCGGCCACGCCCAGGAGCAGGCGGGCGCGCTGGCTGCTGGCCAGGCTCTGGCGGCCGTAGGCCACGGCGGCCGCCACCTGTCCCCGGCGCAAGGCCATGCGAGCCAGCAGGGCCTGGGCCTGCGGAACTAGTAGCGGCAAGCTGGCCGCCTGCATCCGGGCCAGCACCTGCTGGCCCTCGGCAGTGGCCGCCAGGTACTGGCCCTGGTCTTCGCGCAGGCGAGCCAGGTTAAGCTGCATGGCCAGCGCGTAAGGCAGGTTGTCAATTTGCTGGCTGACAGCGATACTGCGCTCAAAATAGGCGCGGGCCTGAGCCCATTGGCGCTGGTGGCGGCACACCTCACCCAGCTCGCCCAGGGCCAGGTTGGTGCGGTCAGGATAGTCATAGTAGGCGGCCACGTGCAGCGCCTCGCGCAGGTAGCGGCTAGCCGCGGCGTAGTCGCCTACCTGCGCGTAGAGCGTACCGAGCTGAATTTGGGCGGTGGTGCGGAAGCGGCGGCTATTGCCGGTGTTAGCCAGCGCCAGCGCCTGCAGGTTGTAGGCCAAGCTAGCCGCGTAGCGGCCCTGCTGGTCGGCAATGCGGCCCAGCCGGGTCAGGCAGCGCGCCACGCCGCCCTGGTTGTGGTCGAGGCGAAACTGGTGCTCGGCGGCCGGCAGGTAGCGGGCGGCCGAGTCGTACTGCGCCAGCTGGGTGTGGTAGTCGGCCAGGGCCAGCAGCATCTCGGCCCGAATCTGGGGGTAGGGCAGTCGGTACGCCAGCCGCAAGGCGGCCAGGCGCAGTGGGTAAGAAGCCCGTAAGTCTTGCGCCTCCTGGGCGTCGGCTACCCGGGCGAGCAGCACCATCCGCACAGTGTCGGGCCGAGGATGGCGCTGCAGCTTGGCCTGCCAGAAGGCTAAGCCACGGTCGCGGGTTGAGGGCAAGCGGCGTAGCCCCCGCAGCCACACAGTATTGTCAGCGTCAATCCAACGAGTATGCACCGTATCGGCCGGGGTAGGCGCGCTGCCGCCCTGAGCATAGCTGCCGTACCCGGCCGCCACCAGCAGCATTCCCCATACAACTCGGAGCAGGCTTGGCCTCATAAATAGCTGTGCATAAACGCTACCGCAAGCTACTACCAGTTAGCCAAAAGGGCTCAGCTGAGAACCAGACCAATCTGAAAAAAGAAGGCGGCCACCCGACTGGAGTGGCTGCCTTCGCACTTTCCTGCCAGACCGGGCCGGCTTATTTTCGGGCCGGGGCGCCTTCCCTCAGTAAGTGAGTCAGCCGGGCCGGCATATGGCTGTGGTTAGCCATCAAAAAATCGCGGTTAGCTCCCTACCCCCTCTGGGCTAGTTAAGCTGCCCGATGGTCCAGTTCACCCCATCCGAGATGGCGATGACGGTGCGGCCCAGGCTGCCAGTGGGCATGGCAAACGGGCTGCTGGCCGCCCCAGTACCGGCGCGCACCAGGCTGCCGCCTGCCGCCGCAAGGTTGGCTGGCACCGAGCCCACGTTGCAGAGATAGTAGATGCGGCCCGGGCAGGTGCTGGCGGCCGGCAGCTGAAAGTAGTCGTCGGTGCCGGCCGTGGTGGGCTTCAGGCTCAGGTAGCTGGCGGCCTTGGTGCTCAGGGCCAGCGGCGCGGCGGTACTACCCCCCCCAAAGTTGTTGAGCACGCCCACGGCCAGCGTGCCGCCCACCACGGCGCTGCCGCCGATGTTGAAGCCACCCGCCTGCGCCGTAGCAGTTTGGTTCTGAATAAAGTCGGTGCCGGTGGGGGTAGTGGTGCTGCCGGCAGTGCCATCGGGATAGACTACTATCGTGCGGGTGGGCTGGTTGAATACCTGCAGGTCGTTGGCGGCACTGCCATTGGCTGCCAGCACCAAAGTGCTGGTTACGGCTACGCTATTGGCGCTGGCATCGAGTGCCACCGAGCCGCGCAGCACAGCGCTGCTACCGCTGATGTCGATTACCTGGAGCGTACTGCTGCCTTGGCAGGCCACGTAGGCCAGCGTGCCGTTGAGGGCCACGCTCACTGGCGTGGCGGCCGTGGTGAACGTGTGACGCAGCAAGGGGGTAGCCGGGGTGCTCAGGTCGTAGGTCGAGAGCAGGTTGTTTTCGGGCTGCAGGGTGCAGAGCACCGAGTTGGCCATTGCCAGCGGCCGCGCTTTATAAGTGAAATTAGCCGACGTATTGCCGCCGTTGGTGGCCACCACTACCGGCGCGGCCGAGTTGCTCACATCGATGACGTTGAAGTGGTCGGACGCCGCCGTAGCGCCGTAGGGGCTGCTAACGCACACCAGGCTGCCCGCCGCCGCGATGTAGGTAGGCGTAAAAAACCCGGTAGTGGAGTTGGCAGCGCCATTGCGTAGTATCGGGCTGCTAGGCGTACTCAGGTCATATACGTAGAAGTAGCCCTGGCCCCCGCCCGAGTGGTCGGACGTAGCATACAGCATATTGCCCACCATCGCTACCCCCCCATACTGCGCCGAGGTGGCGGCCGGCATCGTAATGGTAGCCGCTAGTACAGGGGCGCCCGTGCCCAGTGTAAATACGCTGATGGGGTAGCCGGCGGTCGTATTGAGTACTGCCGCGGTGGTCCCGCTCAGGGCTAGACTCGTGCCGTTCGCGTTCGTGTTGGGGCTGAGGCCGCTGTAGGTGCCGCGCAGCACTGGCGCGGCCGGGCTGCTCACATCGTAGAGGCTCAGGGTGCCGGCGCCGCGGTTGAGCACCACGGCCAGCGTACCGCTCAAGGCCACGAGCGGGTTGTTGAGGCCGGTAGTGGTGCTGGCCAGGGCCGGGGTAATGGCGGCCGCCGCCGGGTAGGTAGTAGCGCCCGAGCTGAGGTTGCCCGCGGCATCGGCTTGCAGCAGGCGGCTGCCGGGGCCCGTGAGGGCCCGCACGCGCAGGCTGCCATTCACGTCGAGGGTTTGGGTGGGGCTGGTAGTGCCGATGCCCACGTTCTGAGCCTGGGCTTTTAGCAAAACGGCCAATAGCAGCAACATCACCAGGCCTAAAAGCCGGGCATAAAACTTATTTTTAGAATACATATCGTTAGTAGTCAATTTAATACTTGTATAAAGTCCCTACCCCCTACTCTACCACGCAGCGCCCGCCAAAGCTGCTCGTGGCCGTGGTGTAGCGCAGCAGGTAGGCGCCGCTAGCCAGGCCGGTGAGCGGCACCTCGCCCTGGGCGCGGCCATCCACGGGCAGCGTCAGCACGGGGCGGCCCAGCACGTCGAGCACTTGCAGCGTGCCGGGCCCGGCCGGGCCGGTGTAGAGGTAGGTGGCGGCCTGGCCGCTGGGCACCCGGGTAGGGTACACCACAAAGCCGGCCGCTTGGGGCGTGAGCGTCACGGCACGTATTGGTGAATAGGTGATAGCACCGCTCAGGTCGGTTTGGCGCAGGCGGTAGTAGAGCAGGGTGGCGCCGGCCGGCAGGCGGCCGTCGAGCAGGGTGTAGGCGTGGGGCGCTGGGCTGGTGCCCGCCCCGGCGAGCGTGCCGATGGCCGAGAAGCTGCGCGCATCGGCGCTGCGCTCGACCGTGAAGCCGGCGTTGTTTAGCTCCGAGGCCGTGTGCCAGCTTAGGCGCACGCTGGCGGGCCCTTCGGCCGCAGCCGTGAAGTCGACCAGCGTCACGGGTAGGGGGTTGGCCGCGTTGCTGACGGTGAAGCGGCCCAGCGTGGTGGCGCTGCTACTGAGGCTACGACTGCTGGCGTTGGTGGCCGCGCCCGCGGCGGTGGCCCAGGGCGCGCCGGCCGCCGTTTGCTGCCACACGCGGGCCTGCGAAAAGTCGCTGAGGCCGTTGTCGTTCTCGGGCAGCCAGCTCAGGGTGAGCTGCACGGGCTGGCCGGCGGCGGGCTGCACATCGGGCACTACCGTCCAGATGCGGTCGATGCCCTTGGTGGTGCCGCCCAGGTTTTGG
>CALMOO010000835.1:3931-4234 GCA_937871705.1 uncultured Hymenobacter sp. | reverse complement strand
CGGGTAATGGTCACGGTGCCCAAGTTGTTGCCGCGGGGGTCGAGCACAGCGCCGTGGCCGAAATCGACGGCGCTGCCGCTCACGGCGTTGCGCGTGATTTGCAGCTTGCCAAGCACGTATTGCCCAGTGGCTTCGCCGCTAAGGGTAGCGCCACTGGGCATGCGCAGCAGATACACGGTGCCGCCTACTCCCCTGGTACTGACCATGCCGCTTGTGAGGCTGAGCCGGTTGCTCACCGTCAGGTCGCCGGCCAGGCGCAGGGTGTTGGCGCCGGCCGTGGGCTTGTTGACTAGCACCTGGTAG
>CALMOO010000835.1:0-3874 GCA_937871705.1 uncultured Hymenobacter sp. | reverse complement strand
CCAGTGCCCCGGTGCTCAGGTCCAAGGAGCTGGAATTGGTGAGAGGGCCATCCACACGCAGGGTGCCGCCGTTGGTGAGGGCAGCGCCGGCCTGGTTGCTCAGCCCGCCAGGGCCTACGTAGAGCATGGCTCCTGGCTGAATTGTTAGCACATTTCCGTTATTCACTAAGTCCTGCGCGCTAGCTGAAGTATTCATTAACAGACCACTTAGCCACGTACCCGCACTCAAAATAGCATAAATTTTCCTCATATACTTTTGCTTATCAATACTATATACCCTAAGAAGATACAAAGAACGGTGCTACACCGACATGGCGCTATAGCATAAAGATGTTACTAAGAATCAGTTAAATTATTGCATTATTCCTATTAAGAAGGCTTGGTCAACGTCGAGCCACCTGGCGGCGGCAGGTGCTCGTTTCATCGGCTGGCTTGTTGCGGGCGCTGGCTTGGTGTGCGGCGCGCAAGGGGCATAAAAAACCCCGGCAGCTCGGGTAAGCTACCGGGGTTTTTCCTAGAAAAGAAGCGACTATTTAGGCGGGCTTTACCAAACTTGGGGCAGTCCGCCGGGTCGCTAACCGATTTTCTGAGTAAGTACAACTGGCCGGTTGAATACCGGCGACAACGTAGGAGGCGCCGCCTGCACGATGGATACAGCATCGTGCCAGCCGTTGCCATCCCGGAAAAACGCGTGCAGTTTGCCGTCGTTTTTCAACGCGATTACTTCCAGGTTGCCCCCGAAGCTGCCTTGCACGACGGCCACCACCTTGTTGACGTTGTCGCCGAACTCGGCCGACATACTCCAGGTGAGGTGCGCCGGGTTGGCATTATTGCGCCACCAGTGCTGGATTTTGCCGGTTTTCGTGGCCACGCACAGCTCGTAGTTGCCCCACGCTTTCTCGTTGGCCATGCCAAAATTACCCTGCACCATGACGGGAGCCGACGCGATATTGGCGCCAAACTTCTCGGCCGCCGTCCACCCCGCCGCCGGGCCGGTGCCAAACCACCAGAGTTGCATGGTGCCATCGCTGTTGACGGCCACCAGGTCGAGGTTGCCGGCCGGCATCTGCACCAGCGACGCGCCGCTGAAGGCGATGTTGGTGCCGAAGGTGGCGCCGTCGTGCCAGGTCCAGGGCGTATTATTCTCGCGCCACATGTGCTTGAGCTGGCCGCCAGTGGTGCGGCACACCACTTCAAAATTGCCGGGCGCCATCCGCATGTTCTGGATGAAGCCGGGCACGCCGTCGAACTGGCCGCCCACCACCGGGCCCGCCACCCACTTGTTGCTGCCCTGGTCGAAGAAGTGGTGCTGCAGCTTGCTATCCGTATTCACGAATAGGAGCTCCATGTTGCGGTTGTAGGTAGTTTGAATGAGCGTGGGCTGCGACTTGGCGTTGTTGAGCAGGGTAGGGCCCGCGTGCCAGGCAAAGCTGCTTTCGCCACCCTCGCGCCAATAGTGCTGGAGCACTCCGGTATTGAACTTGACAATCAGCTCGAAATTGCGGTGCTGGGCGCCGTTGCTGCTTTCGACCATGGCCCCGTTGTGGTAGCCCAGCCGGGTCACCGGCGACGGGCTCACGTCGGTAATACCTTGCTTGGCAAACTTGTCGATGTCAAATTCGCCGTAGCCTATCCAGCCAAAGCCGCTCTCGCCCCAGCCCGTGCCCCACGAGTTCTTGATGAGCCAGGCCTGCTTGGTATCGTCGTAGCCGACCACCAGTATTAGGTGGCCGCCCCGGTCAATGTCGCCAGGCTGCTTATGGTTGAAGCAGGCGCCGCGGGTGTTTTTCTCGTAGCGGTCGAAGGCCGACCACACCTCCAGAAAGGCCGCCAGCGGCCCTACCTTATCGAGCCAGTCCTTCTGCTGATTGATGTCGCCGAGGTTGGTGCGGGCCCCGATTTTGACGGTGCGGCCGCTACGGTCCCAGGAAGGGGTATACAGGTTATCGTTCTTGTTGTCGGGGTAGCAGCCGTAGTCGGCAATGCCGTGGTCCTTGGCCCAGTCGAGCGAGGCCTCTACCGACCCGCCATCCGAGCACTTGGCGTTGCGGCCGTCGTGCAGGTCGGCTTCCGAGAGCTTGCACCAGTAGCCGTGCTCGATGCGTACCATGCACTCTACTAGGGCAGTAGTGGCGTACGACCAACAGCTTTCGCACGGGTCCTGGTCGTAGATGGAGGTAATCCAGTTGGCACCAAAGCGATTACGCCAGTCCACGGCCGAGGGCCGGGCGGTGCCGGCACCGGCGTCGGGCGCCGTGGGCAAGGCCCGCGCCACGGCGTTGGCCTGCACAAACCCTTGCGCCACCCGCGTCTTCAGCAGAAACGGGTTGGCCGACTGAATTTGAAAGACGGGCTTTAGGTCCAGTAAAGGAAGTTTGGTGGAAAGCAGGTCGGGAGTAATTCTCCCTCCTAGTGGCTTAACGGGCGTATTCATTGTGCGCGTAAGAAGTTGGTTAACAGACGAAAATGACTATCTCTAAGAAATAACCCGCGGGCGCTTCACCCGCAGCAAGGCCGCCGGCCAGCGCCGGGCCGGCGGCTAATGCCAGGCGCACGTAGGGGCCACGCTGGAGAATGCCGCTACCCCCAGCAGAAAGAGCCACCAGAGCCAATGCGGGCCGGTAGTTGCCGGGGGGGTAGGGCTGGCTGCGGGGTGCGGGGCACGGGCCGGAGGAGGCTGAACTAAGTTTTCCATAGCGATTGAGAGGGAGAGAGTTGTGAGGGAGCGGGCGCCCCTACCAGGCAGTAGGCGACGGCTGCATCTACTGGCCACATCCAGTAAGCACCAGCACCTTAAATAGGAATATCACAAAGTTCCTATCAAAATATCCCCTTGTCAATCACATGATAATGTGATTTGTGCCAACGCTTTTGCCCGAGCCGCGCACTAGGCTGCGCCCGAGTGGGCCTTAGGCCAGGCCTTCGCGCAAGGCCTTGCTCACGGCCTCGGCCATGGAGCGCACATGCAGCTTCTCGTAGATGTTCTTGATGTGCGAGCGCACCGTATCGATGCTGATAAAGCACTGTCCAGCAATCATTTTGTAGCTAAAGCCTTGCACCAGCAGGCCCAGCACTTCGTGCTCGCGGGGGGTGAGGTAGGCGTCGGCAGCCGGCACGGGGCCAGCACTGCGCGCCTCCGGGGCGCCCACCTTCGGAAACAGGCGCAGCACCTGCCGGGCCACGGCCGGGGTCATGGGGGCACCGCCGCTCTTGACTTCGGCAATGGCTTCGAGGAGCAGGGCCGGCGGGGTTTTCTTGAGCAGGTAGCCATCGGCGCCGGCCTGGATGGCTTCGAGCACCTGCTCGTTGTCTTCAAACACAGTCAGCATCACCACGAGGGTGCTCGGGGCGGTGGCTTTTACCTGGCGCAGGCCCTCGATGCCCGAGCAGCCGGGCATGTCGATGTCCATGAGCACCACTTCGGGCCGCAGGCGGCGCACGTCGGCCCCGGCGTGGGCACACGAAGCCAGCGCGCCCACCAGCACCAGGCCGGGCGCCGCGAGCAGCAGCTGGCTCAGGCTGGCACGCAAGTCAGCGTTGTCGTCGTAGAGCAGGATGCGGGTTTCGGCAACCATGCGGCAGGAAACTAAGGGTGCTGACGAAGGTACGGCTCACTTATCTTCGTCACAATCACATAAATATGTGAGGCGGGCTGCCCGCTAAACCGGCATCCGCAGCTGCACCGTCGTGCCCTGGCCGGGCGCCGAGGTGAGGGTAAGCTGGCCGTGCAGGGCCTCGGCGCGGGCGTGCATATTGAGCAGCCCGTTGCCGCTGCCCTGCGCCGGCGCGGCCAGGTCGAAGCCCACGCCATCGTCGGCCACGAGCAGGCCTAGCTGGCCGGCCGAGTAGGTGAGCGCAATGCGGGCGTGGGTGC
>CALMOO010000834.1 GCA_937871705.1 uncultured Hymenobacter sp. | reverse complement strand
GCGCAGGGGGGTAGCGGGCACACTGTTTGTGGGCTGTTGTTCGTTGGTTGTTGTGGGCTCCAGGCCGGTGTCCTGGCTCACGTACTTGAAAATCTCGGTGTCGTAGTGGCTGGTAGTGGCAAACGCCGCGGCGGCGTAGTAGCGGCGGTCTTCCAGAGTGGGCGCACCATTGGTTTTTTCTAGCAGTTCCGTGATGGCCTCGTATTGGTCGCGCGAGCTGACAACCAGCACGTCGCGGTAGTTTTTGGCGGCGGCACGCAGCAGCGCAATGCCGCCGATGTCGATTTTTTCAATCACGTCAGCTTCGGGAGCGCCGCTGGCCACCGTTTCCTCGAAAGGATACAAGTCGACCACCACCAGGTCGATGGGCGGAATGCCGTGCTCAGTGGCCTGGGCCAGGTCGGCGGGCACGTGGCGGCGGTGCAGAATGCCGCCGAATACCTTGGGATGCAAGGTTTTGACCCTACCGCCAAATACTTCGGGGAAACCCGTGAGGTCTTCTACCGCGGTTACCTCCGCGCCTTGTTCTTCCAGAAACTGCTGCGTGCCGCCCGTAGAGTAGAGCGTGACGCCGAGGCGGCGCAACACGGCTACGAGCGGGGCCAGCCGGTCTTTGTGGTACACAGAAAGCAGCGCGGCGCGAATGGGTTGGTCGGACATATGCGGAAACAAAAAGCGAGATACCAGGGAAAGCGGGCCGGCCAGGCGGCTCCGGTTGATGAATGGGCGAAGGTACGCCCCCCGCTAAGCGCCCTCAAAATGGGATGGCAGCGGCGGCCTGCGCCACGGCCTACTCAGTGGCGACGGGTGCAACTCCTAAGGGCTATTTACAGTTAACCTTATTCATGACATACTCACGCCGGCCTGCCCTCACACCCAACAGCTTTTTCTTAGCCACTGCTGAGTCAGCTTCCTACCCTACCGTTCCGCTCGCAGCCACCAGCCCGTCGCCCTTAGCTAGCACTACCGCTGCCGTGACAGCGGCGGCCCAACTCGCCCCGCGCCTGCTGGCCCTGGCCTCACAGACCGACGTAGTGGGGGGCTTTCCGACCCAGGAATTTACGTGGCTGCGGGCAGCTGGCCTGCTCACGGCGGCGCTGCCCGTAGAGCTGGGCGGCGTGGGCCTGGGCGAGGCCTCGGCTACGCTGCCGCTGCTGCAGGTGCTCTATCACGTGGGGCGGGGCAACCTAGCGGTGGGGCGGCTCTTTGAGGGCCACGTCAATGCTCTGCTACTGGTGCAGCGCTTCGGCACGCCGGGGCAGGTGGCCCGGTATGCGGCCGATGCCCACGCCGGTCACTTATTTGGGGTTTGGAATACCGAGAACCCAGCCAACGGCGTGCGCCTGGAGCTGCTGGCTGATGGCTACTACCGCCTGCACGGCGCCAAGACGTTTGCCTCGGGCGCAGGCCACATCACGCGGCCGGTGCTCACGGGCGCGCTGCCGGGCCGCCACGGGTGGCAAATGCTGGTGCTGCCCGCCGACCACGAGCGCCCCACCCTCGACCGCAGCTTTTGGCAGCCCTTGGGCATGCGGGCCACGGCCAGCTTTCTGGCCAGCGTAGAGCGGCTTGAAGTAAGCCCGGCCTGCCTGCTGGGCCGCCCCAACGACTACTACCAGCAGCCTTGGTTTGGGGGCGGCGCGGCGCGCTTTGCGGCGGTGCAGCTAGGCGGCGCGGCGGCCGTGCTCGACGAGACGCGCCGCTTTCTGCGCCGGCTGGGCCGCACCGACGACCCCTACCAGCGCCAGCGCTTGGGCGAGCTGCTGGCCTTGCATACCACCGGCCAGCTCTGGCTGCAGGGTGCCGCCACGCACGCGGCCTTGCCGGTGCGGCCCGGCACGCCCCTACCCCCCGCCCAGGCCGATGCCCTCGTCACCTATGCCAACCTGATGCGCTCGGCTACCGAGGAAATCTGCTTGCAAACCCTGCGCCTGGCCGAGCGCTCGGTGGGCGCTCGCGGCCTGCTGCAGCCCGAGTCCTTCGAGCGCCTGCACCGCGACCTCACCCACTACCTGCGCCAGCCCGCCCCCGATGCCGTGCTGGCCGATGCCGGCCGCTACGCGCTGGGCTCTGATAAGCCGAGCTTTGAGCTGTGGTAGGCGCGGGTCATGCTGACGTAGAAAAGCATGAAAAACGTTGTCTGCATGACCCGCGTATTGAAAATAATTGGTCATACTACATCAATCAACGCTTCCTTGCCCACTAACGACTCGCCTTTCCTGACCTACCCCTTGCGGCCCGCCAGCTATGCCGCTACGCTAGGCTCCACCGTAATCATAGCACCGCACCCCGACGATGAAGCGCTAGGCTGCGGCGGCTTGCTGGCGCTGCTGCGGCAGGCGGGCCAGCCCGTAGCGGCCGTGCTGGTGAGCGATGGCAGCCAGTCGCACCCACACTCGCAGGAGTTTTCGGCTACGGCGCGGCGCGAGCTGCGCTACGCCGAGTTTCGCCACGCACTCAGCGTGTTGGGTGTTGACGAAAGCGACGCCAACGTGTGCTACCTGCACTTGCCCGATAGCCAGGTGCCCACCCAGGGCCAGCCCGGCTTTGCCGAGGCGGCGGCTCGGCTGGCCGATTTTTTGCGCTCAACGCAGGCCGCCACCGTGCTGGTGCCCTGGCGCCGCGACCCGCACCCCGACCATCGCGCCACCAGCCAGCTGGTAGTGGCCGCGCTGGCGCAGTTGGCGCAGCCGCCACGTCGGCTCGAATATGTGGTGTGGGCCTGGGAGCGGGCCGCGCCCGCCGACCTGCCGCAGCCCGACGAGGGGGTAGGCTTTCGGCTCGACATTGGGCCGGTGCTGGCCCAGAAGCAGCGCGCCATTGCGGCGCACCGCTCGCAGCTGGCACCAGGTATTATCACTGATGACCCCAGCGGCTTTTTACTTTCGGAAGCCATGCTGGCGCATTTTGCCCAGCCTACCGAATCGTTTATTGAAGCCCTACCCCCTTCTTAACCCATGAACGAGCAGCAGCCTAATACGTTAGGGCCCGATTATTTTGACGGCGTGTACCGAGCCAGCACCGACCCCTGGCAGTTTGCCAGCAGCCCTTATGAGCGCGAAAAATACGCTGCTACCTTGGCCGCCCTACCGCGCCCGCACTACGCGCGCGCCTTCGAGATTGGCTGCTCTATCGGGGTGCTTACGGCGCAGCTGGCGCTGCGCTGCGGCCACCTGCTGAGTGTGGATGTGAGCGAAACGGCCCTGGACCAGGCGCGGCAGCGCTGCGCCGACCTGCCGCAGGTCGAAATTAAGAAGATGCAGGTACCCAGCGAGTTTCCGGCCGGTGAGTTCGACCTGATTTTGGTATCCGAAGTCGGGTATTACTGGTCGCCGCCCGACCTGGCTCGCGCCGCCGACCAGATGCTGGCAGCCCTACCCCCTGGTGGCCAGCTGCTGCTGGTACACTGGACGCCAGTAGTGCCCGATTAGCCCCACACCGGCGACGAGGTTCACGC
>CALMOO010000833.1 GCA_937871705.1 uncultured Hymenobacter sp. | reverse complement strand
AGCTTGGCGCAGCCAAGCGTATCTGTGTCCATCAGTTAAATCCGTTAAATCTGCGATTATGGAACAAGCAACATTTGGGGCCGGCTGCTTTTGGTGCGTCGAGGCCGTATTTCAGAATTTGAAGGGGGTAGCGAAAGTGGTGTCTGGCTACGCCGGCGGCCGCATCAAGAACCCTACCTACCGTGAGGTGTGCAGCGGCATGACCGGCCACGCCGAGGTGATTGACATCACCTTCGACCCGGCCGTTATCTCCTACAAGGAGCTGCTGGAAATCTTCTGGAAAACCCACGACCCAACGACCCTCAACCGCCAAGGCGCCGACACGGGTACGCAGTACCGCTCGGTTATCTACTACCACAACGACGAGCAGAAGCAGCTCGCCGAGGAGTATAAGCAGAAGCTCAATGACGGCCACGCCTTCCCCAACCCCGTGGTAACGGAAATCACGGCCGCGCCTGAGTTCTACGTGGCTGAGGATTATCACCAGAACTACTTCAACATGCACGGCCACGAGCCCTACTGCCAGTTTGTGGCTAAACCCAAGGTGGACAAAGTGAAGGCGCTATTTGGAGAAAAACTCAAGTCAGTAGCAGCCTAATTACTGCTTGATATGTTTACTAAAAAAGCCCGCTAGCTAGCGGGCTTTTTGCGTTAGGAGGCGTGGAGTAGGTACTCATGCACTGCCTGTAGTTTTGCTTCCGTCCAGCCGCTAGCCCGAAAAGCCACGAACAACAATTCTTGGCTGTTTTGGCTTAACGACCATCCTCTAATGGGCCCCGCCCGACCACCGGAGCGCACGGTAAATTCACCACGTACTCGCTTGTATTTCAGCACTACTTTTTGCGCACGAAATAGCCGGGTATAGGTCAGCGTTTTTGCGGACTTATTGAATTGAATACGTGTTGGGGGCGCCTCAATTAGCAGCTTGACCAGGAGGGTGCCACTGATAACTACACAGAGCATGGGCAGACTTGTGCGCAACAGAACTGCTTCAATGGCAGAATCAAGAAAGAGATAGCCTAGCGTGCCTAACAGGAATACTGGTAAATTGAGAAGCCCCAGCAGGCGCAACAAAGACCAATAATTTATCTTGAAGCTGACCATCTGCCTTACACGCTTACGCCAAAGTCGCGCAGCGCATCATTCAGACTCGTTTTCAAATCGGTACTGGGCTTGCGCTGGCCGATGATGAGGGCGCAGGGCACCTGGTAGTCGCCAGCCGGGAAGTGTTTGGTGATGGAGCCGGGAATGACGACCGAGCGGGCGGGCACGTAGCCGCGGTATTCTTTGGGCTCGGGGCCCGTAACGTCGATGATTTTGGTGCTGCCGGTGATGGTAACGCCGGCGCCGATAACGGCTTCTTTGCCAATGCGGCAGCCTTCGATCAGGATGCTACGCGAGCCGATGAAGGCGCCGTCTTCGATGATAACGGGCGCAGC
>CALMOO010000832.1:2047-2285 GCA_937871705.1 uncultured Hymenobacter sp. | reverse complement strand
GTCTCGAGGCCCATCGAGCAGCAGTAAATAGCTTCCTGCAGGGGCCGCCCCGGTGGGGGAGGATGTGGAGTGGCAAGAAGAACCAGCGGCCCCAGCTGCTGGCGGCGATTGCCGCGGCGCGGGCGGCGGGTGGGGTGCTGCTCATTGCCAAGTTGGATCGGTTATCCAGAAATGCGGGCTTTATCCTGGTCCTGCGCGACTCGGGGGTACTGTTTGCGTGCTGCGACATGCCTGACGC
>CALMOO010000832.1:0-2037 GCA_937871705.1 uncultured Hymenobacter sp. | reverse complement strand
GGGTGTTTGCCGTTATCGCCCAGCACGAGCGCGAGACCATCTCCCAGCGCACCAAGGATGCGTTATAAGCCAAGAAGGCGCGGGGGGCACAACTGGGCACGCCCGCGAATTTGACGGAGTAAGTGCGGCAACTGGGCCTAGAGACGCGCCAGCGCAATGCGCGCGAGCATGGGGCTACTGCCTTGATCCTGGCCCGGCGGGCGCAGGGGCTGAGTTGTGAGCACATTGCGGGGGAGTTGAATGCGCTCGGCTTTACGGCGAGGAGGGGAGGGGCCTTCTCCCAAAAGCAGGTCCAGCGCCTAGTCGACCGCATCACAAGCGCTGAAGCCTTACTAGCTCGCTGATTCTACTGAACCAGCGAGCCATATTGAAGTAGTAGCGCCTACTACTAAAATATCCTTTTTAATTGTATAAGTAGATAATAATCAGCTGTTTTTGAATAAATATTATGCTCTTTTGAAGGTCTGATAAAGCGGTTTTATGGTTTGATGACCATAGCGCCCTACTGTAGGTTTGTTCCCTTGGCAGCAGCGCTTATCGCTTCGGTCACTGCTGCTGATGCATGTACAGTATTGCCGCCCGTTGGCTCCCCGAAAAAGCACCGCGCTTTTCGGGTGGTTGCTAGCCTTCGCCCTCACCAGCTGTTCCCTAAACCACTCTGCGGAGAAGCTCGAACCGACCTTACCGTTGCCACCCGCCTCGACGGTGGGGGCGAACACCTTGGGCTTTGAAGTGGACGGCCGCGTGTGGACCACCTACGGCCAATCCTGTTTCGGCCTGTTCGGGGGCAATTGCAAAGACAATGTGTTGTACGTCAGTTTTCACCGTTTCCCCGGAGGACGACGCACATTAAGTACTTCCACGAGCTTGGACACGAACCAGTACCACGAATTCTTCGAGGTGGAATTTGACTCACTCGCCGCTCCCGGAGTGTACCCCGCGGGCCGGGTACGCACCGTGCCCATCAGCGCCTTAGGGAAAAACCTGTATGGCCCGTCGCTAAGTAACAGCGACAATCACTACTTTTTAGGCGGAGCCCGCAATGCCGTCCCATTCGTATTGACGCGGGTGGATACGGTCCACCAGATTGTATCCGGCACGTTCGAAGGCCGGTTGGAGGACCTTTCTGCGCCGGGCCATTACCTTACCCTGCGTCACGGCCGCTTCGATGTGACGTATGGTCCCTAACGCCGTGACCGGCAGGGCAGCTCACAGCAAGTCTCAAGATACAGTAAAGCCGCACGTACGAACCGAGTTAGGGCTCGTTATTTGGTCCCACTTAGCCCGGAATTACCGTCTAGTAAACGGCCTGAAAAATAGCCAGCCAAAGGGCGTTTGCTAAGTTGTCTAGGCACCTGTCGGCACACTCCAGCAAACGACCGTGGCTGTTGCAGAACTCCAGGAGCACCAGGGCACCCGCACTAGGCAGTGGCTTAGTATGGATAAACAGAGCGTTTAGGTCTTCTGCGCTTGATTTGGCTTGCCGCATCCTTCCGCAACGCTGTCAGTACGTCCGTTTCGCCGGACAAACCAGCCTGTCAGTCCCTAAAGACAAGATTTCTGAATTTCAACGTCCTAGCTTTTCTGTACTAGACTTTTAACCGCGGCCAAGCTACAGGTAAGGCATACAGCTTATATCCATTATCCTTCCGTCAATGCTGGTTGATAGCCTGGCTCCTCTTCGTGCGCTATAGCTAGCGGTGACACTAGCCGTAGGGCTATAAGGCCAGCTAGCAGGTAGATAATTGCGGCATAGAGCATGAGTAGCGGCATGCCTTCCCAGGCGGTGTATATAAACGAGGAGTATAAGGTAGAGAGCACCTGGCTCGCCAAGGCGTAGACTGCCCCAACACTACTTACTACTACCGGGGTACGCCACCAGGGGGCATGCCAGAGCGTTGCACTCAGCGCGGGTTCCCGCCGTAGCAGGCGGAGCACTACTACCCAACTGCCCAGTGCGAAAAGCACCTGTATACCGAACATCAACCATGCCAGTAAGGGCCGGCTGCTACCCGTCAGCCCGTCTAGGGGTAGTAT
>CALMOO010000831.1 GCA_937871705.1 uncultured Hymenobacter sp. | reverse complement strand
GTGTTTACCACCATCCATTTGGTGGTGCGCGACGAAGACGTGGCCGATGACCTTACCCAGGATACCTTCATCAAGGCTATCCACACCCTTAAAAGTGGGCGCTACCAGGATGAAGGCAAATTTGCCTCCTGGCTCTGCCGTATTGCCCACAATTTGGCCATCGACGCTTTTCGGCGCGCAAAAAGAGCGCCCCAAACAAGCCTCGATGACAACATCGGGCTTGCTAATTCGTTACGACTTTCAGAAGAACCGGCCGACGACGCGCTTAGCCGCGAAGAAAGCCACGCGCACCTGCGCCAGCTCATTCAGGAGCTGCCCGCGGCGCAGAAAGAAGTACTACTTATGCGCCACTACGGCGACATGAGCTTTCAGGAAATTGCCGACGCAACCGGTGTCAGCATCAATACGGCCCTAGGCCGGATGCGCTACGCGCTTATCAACTTGCGGAAGAAAATGGCCGCTCATTCCTTACTGTATGATACAAACCTTACCCCACCCGACGTTGCTTCGCTACGTCTACAACGAATTGCCAGCTGAGCAGCAGCATGAAGTAGAAGATGCCCTCCTGCACGACCCCGAGCTAGCGGCGGCCTGCGCCGACTTGCTGCTGGCCCAGCGCACCCTCAACGGGTTGGTGCGGGCGCCACGCCCAGCCACTACGGCCACCATCTTGCAGTATTCGCGCACATTCCTGAGCCGTTAGCTTTTAGCTAATGGCTTTTAGTTTTTTATCCTAATCCACTAGCCAGCTAATGAGTGACTGCCAGCCCCGCTGGCAGCCCAGGCTGCTTAGTGCCGCTTGCTGCGAAGCTGCCAGCCCGCAGCTACGAGCGAAAAGCTCCCAAAGAATGACCCGCCCCGAACGGTTTCGCCAGTTTTTGGCTTATTTCACCACCAACTTTCCGGAGCCAAAAACGGAGCTGGCTTACGGCAATCCTTACGAGCTGATAGTGGCTGTGGTGCTGAGCGCGCAGTGCACCGACAAGCGCGTGAACCAAGTAATGCCCGCGCTGCTAGAGCAGTTTCCGACCGCCGCCGAGCTGGGCGCAGCTTCGGCCGACGACATTTTCCCGTTCATTCGCAGCGTTTCCTACCCCAACAACAAGGCCAAGCACTTGGCTGGCCTCGGCAAGCTGCTCACGGAGGAGTTTGGCGGCGAAGTGCCCAGCACCATTGAGGAGCTGCAGCGGCTGCCCGGCGTGGGCCGCAAAACGGCTAATGTAGTGGTATCGGTCATCTACAACCAGCCCGCGATGGCCGTGGATACGCACGTCTTCCGGGTGTCGCACCGGCTGGGGCTGGTGCCCAAGACGGCTACTACCCCCCTCGCCGTGGAGAAGGGCCTGGTCAGATACATTCCGCAGGCAGTGATTCCGAAGGCGCACCACTGGCTCATTTTGCACGGCCGCTACATCTGTGTGGCGCGCACGCCCAAGTGCAGCATCTGCCCGCTCAAGGGAATTTGCAATTATTATGAGAAGCTTATTCAGAAGCAACCATTGTAGCAGTGCAGCACTAAGCTTACTTTCAGATGCTTACTGATTATCAATACGCTTACTAAAAACAAGTCTTTATACAGGCGCGCTCTTTCTTAACTGCAACTAGAGTTGATACTGATGCAGCGTGCAAAGGCCCCGCACCGGTTGTGAGCTTTCTATGAATATATTGCGCCAATACTTGCCAGCAGTGCAGCCCACTTAGCTACTGCTTAGCCTAGCACTCCCTTCACTTGCTTCAGCTTTTATA
>CALMOO010000830.1 GCA_937871705.1 uncultured Hymenobacter sp. | reverse complement strand
GTAGTGGCCACTATTGTGCGGGCGCGGAGCCATCTCGTTGACTAACAAGCCACCGTGCTCACTGCCGTTTTCCACCACAAAAAACTCGACGCACAGCACCCCGACATAGTCCAGATGATGCGCGATGGAAATGGCCGCATCGCGGGCTCTATCGGCCAGGGTCAAGGGCATATTGCCTTCGTAGGCGTGGGTCACGGCCAAGATACCGTCGACGTGCACGTTGCGCTGCGGAGCGAAGCTGACGACCTGCCCGTCCCAGCCGCGGGCCACCAGCACCGAACACTCGGCGATTAGCGGCAGCATCTTTTCCAGCACGCAGGCCACGCTGCCAAGCTCCGCCCAGGCAGTAGCTAGCCCATCGGTGGTCTTGATGCGGACTTGGCCCTTACCGTCGTAGCCCATACGTGCGGTTTTTAAGATGCCGGGTAGCAAACTCGCTCGGTTGTCCTGCACGGTCTGCAATTGGGTCGGTGTTTCTATCACCGCATAGGGCGCGCAATTCACCCCCGATAGTTCAGCGCAAGCTGTGAAATGGGCTTTTTCCTCGATGCGGTTTTGGGCAATGCCTACAACGGCCGCGCTGGGCGCCACGGGCCGGGTCAGCGCCAACGTTTGCAGGGCCTGGGCCGGCACGTTTTCAAACTCGGTGGTGATGGCCTGGCACAGGTGGGCCAATTGCGCTAGCCCGGTCGGGTCGTTGTAGTCGGTCTGGATATGGTAGTGACTCACCTGCCCGGCTGGGCTTTGCGCGTCGGGCTCCAGCACGGCGGTGAAGTAACCCAGGCGCTGGGCGGCGTGCACAAACATCCGGCCTAACTGGCCGCCGCCCACTACGCCTAGCGTGGCCTTTTGGCCAGCGGCATCTATACTGCCCGGAAAAACAGGGTTCATGTCTGCAACGTGACTATCGGCATTCATATTGGCAGCGTCATGGCGCGAGCGGCTTCGGTTTGTTCGGCACGAAAGGCCTGCAGCTTAGTCGCCAGGTCAGGGTCATGCAGGGCTAATAGGCTGACCGCGAACAGCGCGGCATTGGCCGCCCCAGCCGTGCCAATCGCAAACGTGGCCACCGGTATGCCTTTGGGCATTTGCACGATGCTGTAT
This sequence comes from uncultured Hymenobacter sp., assembly GCA_937871705.1. GTDB lineage: Bacteria > Bacteroidota > Bacteroidia > Cytophagales > Hymenobacteraceae > Hymenobacter. The sequence continues at coordinate 10,334 of CALMOO010000830.1, read as the reverse complement.
AGTGAGTCTACCCCCTGCAGATAGCGACTGGCCACCGGTACCCCCAACACAGGCAGCGTGGTTTTGGCGGCCAGCATACCTGGCAGGTGGGCAGCCCCCCCGGCACCAGCGATAATGGCCTGCAAGCCGCGCGGGCTGGCTTGTTCGGCATAAGTAAACAAGTCGTCGGGCATGCGGTGGGCTGATACCACACGCGCTTCGTGGGCTACGCCAAAGTCCGAGAGAATCTGCACAGCATGTTGCATGGTGTCCCAGTCGCTGCTGGAACCCATGACAACGCCGACCAATGGCTTACCCGGGGTAGCGCTGAGACTGTGGGCTTCGGAGGTGGAGAGGGTACTCATAGGGAGCCTTATCGTAAGGGGCGGGTAGCCCTGGGTGGTCAAAAAAACGTGATTTCGGATGTAAACACGGATTAGAACCCGTATCTGGACAGTTGGCTACTGGGTTGAGCGCTGTTCCGCCAGTGAAATGGAACTTCGCTTAGGAACCTGTTATCACGGCCACAAATTTACTGTTGCCACCTAAGCGGTGTCCTAAAATTTAGGGCGAATCCTGAAAAATCAAGGTCTCAGCCCAGTTGATTCGTACGCTTCCTTATTAGATGAACCAAATCAGCGCTTGAGCAGATTATTTGTATTCGATGAGAGCATAGAGTTCAAGGCTTAGTATGGTATGACCGTTGAGTATTGTAGTTGTGTAGCTACTCGTCCACGAACTGGCGCATATGGGCCAGCGAGCGAAACAAGTGGGCATCGAGTAATTCGTGGCGAAACGAGCTGTTGAAGCGTCCGATAGGCGTTTTGCCTCAGCTTGCCCAGCGGAATCCAGCATAGTATTATAATTTGAAGATAATGGGTCAAAAAGGATGGGGTAAGGCAGGCTAACAAAGGAGTTTTGTATAAACTTGCCATCGGCCCTTGCATAAGTGCCAGACTTCCTGCTACCTTTGCACCCCGAAAAAGCTTAAGGTACACCGTGGGTTCGCCCACTCATTTGGCAGGTTGCCGAAAGAAACCATGGGCCGGCCCCGACAGCCGAGCCCAGTAGTCTTAACTGGAATTTCGTTGTACGGCAGTAGCTAGTGCGCCGAAATTTTCTTATCTTTGCGGTCCCATAACCAGGGCCTATTTAAACTAAATGAATACTGACCCGATTGCCGATTACCTCACCCGGTTGCGCAACGCCCTCAAGGCGAACCACCGGGTAGTGGAAATCCCGGCCAGCAACATCAAAAAGGAAATCACGAAAGTGCTCTATCACAAGGGCTACATTCAGAGCTACCGGTTTGATGATACTTCGGCCCAAGGTGTGATTAAAATCGCCCTGAAGTACAACCCCACTACGAAGGCTCCCGCTATCACCAAGCTGGACCGCGTGAGCACGCCCGGCCTGCGTCAGTACCGCGCGGCCGACAACCTGCCCCGCGTATTGAGTGGTTTGGGCATCGCCATCCTGTCGACCTCGAAAGGGGTAATGACCGAGAAGGAGGCTAAAAACGAGAACGTGGGCGGCGAGGTGCTGTGCTACGTGTACTAACCGCTAAGCCCTAGTATCTATATGTCCCGCATTGGTAAACTGCCGATTGCACTGCCCGCTGGCGTGCAGGTATCGGTCGACAACGAGAATACCGTAACGGTGAAAGGTCCGAAAGGTACTTTAACCCAGGCTGTAGACCGCGACATCGTGGTAGCTATGGAAGACGGTAATGTAGTGGTAACCCGCCCTACGGAGCAGAAGCGCCACAAAGCCATGCACGGCCTGTATCGCTCGCTCATCAACAACATGATTACCGGCGTTAATACTGGCTACGAGCACAAGCTTGAGCTCGTAGGCGTAGGTTACAAAGCTACTCTAGCTGGCTCGTCGTTGGAATTGTCGCTTGGCTATTCGCATAACGTGTACCTGGCCTTGCCGCCCGAAGTAAAGGCTACCGCCGTTACCGAGAAAGGTAAAAACCCTATTGTAACCTTGAATAGCATCGATAAACAGCTTATTGGTCAGGTAGCCGCTAAAATCCGCTCGTTGCGGAAGGTCGAGCCTTACAAAGGCAAGGGTGTGCGCTTCGTGGGTGAAATCGTTCGTCGTAAAGCCGGCAAGACTGCCGCTAAAAAGTAATCTAGTATCATGGCTTTCGATAAAGCAACTCGCCGGAAGCGCATTCAGCGCATCATCCGCACGAAAGTGTCCGGTACATCGGAGCGCCCGCGCCTGTCGGTGTTCCGTTCCAACACAGGCATCTACGCCCAGATTATCGACGATTCGGCTGGCCGCACGCTGGCTGCCGCTTCGTCGAAAAAGGTAACCGCCGAAGGTGGTAACGGGGTGGCTCTAGCCGCCGCCGTTGGCCGCGAAATCGCCGCTAAGGCGCAGGAGGCTGGTATCACGAAAGTGGTATTCGACCGCTCGGGCTACCTCTATCACGGTCGTATTAAATCACTAGCTGAAGGAGCCCGCGAAGGCGGCCTCAATTTCTAAGCATCATGGCAGAGTATAATAACAATAACCGTGGTGGTGCTCCTGGTGGAAACGACCGCGGTGGCAACAACCGAGGTGGCAATGACCGTCGCGGCAACGACCGCGGTGGCCGCGGCAACGATAGCTCAGTGCAGGGTGATTCGGACTTCAAAGAGAAAGTAGTAGCAATCAACCGTGTAGCCAAAGTGGTGAAAGGTGGTCGTCGCTTCAGCTTCTCGGCTATCGTAGTGGTAGGCGATGGCAAAGGCAATGTAGGCTACGGCCTGGGCAAAGCTAACGAAGTAACCGACGCCATTGCCAAAGGCATTGACGACGCTCGCAAAAACGTGGTGAAAGTGCCGCTCTATAAGCACACCGTTCCCCACGTAATGGAAGGCCGCTACGGCGGAGGTTTCGTACTCGTGCAGCCCGCTGCGGCTGGTACGGGCGTAATCGCCGGTGGTGCCATGCGTGCCGTGTTCGAATCGGCTGGTATCAAAGATGTACTGGCTAAGTCGAAAGGCTCGTCGAACCCCCACAACGTAGTAAAGGCTACCTTTGCTGCCCTAGCCAAGATGCGCGACCCGATGCAAATTGCTCAGGCGCGCGGCATTTCTCTCGCTCGCGTATTTAACGGTTAAGTTGACCATGCCACAGATTCAAGTAAAGCTCGTGCGCAGCGCCATCGACCGCCCCGAGCGTCAGAAGCGTACCGTGGAGGCCCTCGGCCTCAATAAAATGAATAGCGTTGCTACGCACGAAGCCAACCCCAGCATCCTGGGCATGGTCAAGTCGATTCAGCACCTGCTGGAAGTAACTGAACTGTAAGCGTTTATCTCAATCATGAATCTTTCCAATCTAAAACCCGCCGCTGGCTCGACGCGCAATAACAAGCGCCTTGGCCGTGGTGAGGGCTCGGGCGGCGGTGGTACCGCAACCCGTGGTCACAAAGGTGCTAAGTCACGTTCAGGTTATAAGCGTAAATCCGGCTTCGAAGGTGGCCAGATGCCTTTACAGCGTCGTGTTCCTAAGTTCGGCTTTAAGAATATTAATCGTATCGAGTACAAGGGCATTAACTTAGACGTGCTCCAGAGCTTACTCGAAACGAACAGCAATACGACGATGAGCGAAGGCTATTTTGTCGAAGCTGGTTTGGTGTCTAAAAACGCTAAAATTAAAATCCTGGGTCGTGGCGAAGTAACCACTGCTTTGGAAGTACACGCTCATGCTTTCTCGAAATCAGCTCAAGAAGCTATCGAAAAAGCTGGTGGCAAAGTGGTTACGCTGTAGCTTCTAAACACGAGCAATGAATAAGTTTATCAACACGATAAAGGATATTTTTGCGATTGAGGATTTGCGTACGCGAATCCTCAATACGCTATTTTTCATTGCTATATATCGGCTAGGCTGCTATGTAGTATTGCCTGGTGTTGACCCTACGCGTCTTAAGCAGGGTACAGGCGGCGTATTCGGCATCTTGGATACGTTGCTTGGCGGTGCATTTAGCCACGCGTCCATCTTTGCGCTGGGTATTATGCCCTACATCTCAGCTTCTATCGTGTTGCAACTGCTCACGATTGCGGTGCCGTATTTTCAAAAGCTGCAAAAAGAGGGTGAGTCAGGGCGCAAGAAAATCAATCAATACACCCGCGTACTGACCATTCCAATTGTAATGGCACAGTCTGTAGGTTTCCTGGCGACTATCAATGCTGAAGCCATCATGACTCCAGGCACTTTCTTTACTATATCTACCATGCTCATTATTACGGCGGGAACGTTGTTTTGCATGTGGTTAGGAGAGAAGATTACGGATAAAGGCATTGGTAACGGTATCTCCATGATTATCATGATTGGAATTGTCTCGCGCTTGCCTGGCGCTCTTATTGGAGAAGCAGCTGCAAAAGGAGTTAATAAGTCATTGATTTTCTTGCTTGAGTTAGTTGTCCTATTTTTGGTTGTGATGGCTGTTATTGTGTTAACGCAAGCGGTACGTCGGATTCCAGTACAATACGCCAAGCAGGTAGGTAGTGCTACGCAGTTGGATGCCCAGCGACAGTTCATTCCGCTGAAAGTAAATGCTGCGGGAGTTATGCCCATCATTTTTGCTCAATCGTTGATGTTCGTGCCTAGCATTGCTGCATCAGCTTGGGATAAAAATAGTGATTTGGCTGCCACTATAGCAGCTTATTTTTCGCCGGAACACTGGGTCTATAATACAGTGTTTGCTTTGCTAATTGTTGTATTCACTTACTTCTACACTGCTATCAGCGTCAATCCCAATCAGATTGCGGATGACCTTAAACGCAGTGGTGGCTTTGTGCCAGGTATCAAGCCAGGTAGGGATACTTCTGAATTTATTGATGAGGTTCTAACTCGCGTGACGTTGCCGGGTGCTGTGGCATTGGCTTTAATTGCAGTTTTCCCAACATTGGCGCTGTTGTTAGGTGTAACTCGCCCGCTATCGTTATTTTATGGAGGGACTTCGCTTATCATTATGGTTGGCGTAGTACTTGACACGCTCAACCAAGTAGAGAGCTACTTATTGATGCGTCATTACGATGGAATGATGAAGTCGGGTAAGCTACGTGGGCGCACTACTCAGCCAATTGCGTTAGCTTCGTAGAACGACTATGTCAACCGGAGTTATTCAGTTTAAAACCGAAGAAGAAATAGATTTAATGCGAGCTGCGGGTCGGCTGCTGGCGCGCGCTCACGGCGAGGTGGCCAAGTTGGTGCGCGAAGGTGCTACAACGCGGCAGCTTGACCATCGTGCTGAAGAGTTTATACGTGATAATGGTGCTACCCCTTCTTTCAAAGGTTACAACAACTTTCCATATAGTCTCTGCCTAAGTCCAAATTCGATAGTAGTACACGGGTTTGCTACTGACGAACCGCTGAAGAGCGGTGACATTCTCTCGGTAGATTGTGGGGTGTTCCTCAACGGCTACCATGCAGATAGTGCTTACACTTATCCAATCGGGGAGGTGTCGCTGGATGTACAGCAACTGCTAAAGGAAACTGAAGCATCGTTGTACAAAGGCATCGAGCAAGCCGTAATTGGTAACCGCATTGGGGATATCAGTTATGCCATTCAGCACCATGTTGCTTCCAAAGGTTATGGTGTGGTTCGCGAACTAGTCGGGCATGGAGTAGGAGCCAAGCTGCATGAGAAACCTGATGTGCCTAATTATGGCAAAAGGGGCTCGGGGCCGCTATTACAAGCCGGCATGACCCTCGCCATTGAACCAATGGTTACACTTGGTAAGAAAGACGTGGTACAAGAAAAGGATGGCTGGACTATCCGAACCCGTGATAAAAAACCAGCTGCGCACTTTGAGCACACGGTTGTTGTTAGAAAAGACAAAGCAGAGATTCTGACTTCGTTTGAATTCATAGAAAAAGCACTGAAGTAGCCCTTATGGCAAAACAAGCCTCTATCGAGCAGGACGGTACCATCCTTGAAGCCCTGTCCAACGCCATGTTCCGTGTGGAATTGGAGAATGGGCACCAGCTTATTGCCCACATCTCGGGTAAGATGCGGATGCACTATATTAAGATTCTGCCCGGTGACAAGGTGAAACTAGAAATGTCGCCCTACGATTTGTCTAAAGGCCGCATTAAATATCGTTACAAGTAAATTTTTTCGTTCTTTTCAAGGTCATGAAAGTAAAAACCTCGGTGAAGAAACGTAGCGTTGATTGCAAAATCATCCGTCGCAACGGTAAGCTCTACGTTATCAACAAGAAGAACCCACGCTTCAAGCAGCGTCAGGGCTAAATAATTTTTCAGAAACCCGGAGCCTTGGGTACTGATTGGCTAAACTCTTGTTTGACTGGTCGCCTTCCAAGCCGTTGCCGGACTTTCTGGTCCGCAAATACCTAATCAACTAATATGGCTCGTATCGCAGGGGTTGACATCCCGGACAACAAGCGCGGCGAAATCGCCCTGACTTATATTTTCGGCATTGGCCGGAGCAACTCAATCAAAATCCTTACTCAAGCTGGCATTGATGTCAACAAAAAAGTAAAGGATTGGACGGAGGCTGAGGCTGGCGAGGTGCGTAACATCATCGCTGCTGGGCACAAGACTGAGGGCGTTTTGCGTTCTGAGATTCAGCTCAACATCAAGCGTCTAATGGACATTGGCTGCTACCGAGGTCTGCGTCACCGCAAAGGCTTACCAGTGCGTGGCCAGCACACCAAAAACAACTCGCGTACCCGTAAGGGTAAGCGTAAGACTGTGGCTGGTAAGAAAAAAGCAACGAAATAATTTATAGCGGCAATCGTCGTTCCTACCCCTTTACCTGCAGGCAAGGAGGTAGGAACAACAACACCTGCCGTGTTTTAGCGACAACCAAATGGCACAAAAAAGAAAAGACAAAGCCAAGAAACGGCTTGTCGTGGTGGAGCAGGTGGGCCAAGTCCACATTCGCGCCTCCTTTAACAACATCATCATCTCAGTAACCAACTCGAACGGCCAAGTAATCTCTTGGGCTTCAGCAGGTAAGATGGGTTTCCGGGGCTCGAAGAAAAATACTCCTTATGCTGCTCAGATGGCAGCTACGGACTGCGGCAAAGTAGCTCATGATTTGGGTATGCGTAAAGCCGAAATCTTCGTGAAAGGCCCGGGTGCAGGTCGCGAGTCGGCTATCCGCGCCTTAGGTAACGTGGGCATTGAAGTGACGACCATCCGCGACGTGACGCCGCTGCCGCACAACGGCTGCCGCCCGCCTAAGCGTCGCCGCGTTTGATTTTTCATTTCTGTTAGTACTACCACATGGCACGTTATACTGGCCCTACCGCCAAAATCGCCCGCCGCTTTTCGGAGCCGATTTTCGGTCCGAGCAAAGCGCTCAATAAAAAGAACTATCCTCCCGGCCAACATGGCCGTGGCCGTCGCAAGAAGCAGTCGGAATATGCTGTCCAGTTGATGGAGAAGCAGAAGGTAAAATACCTGTACGGCGTACTTGAGAAATACTTTGAGAACCTCTTCCACAAAGCAGCAGTATTACCTGGTATCACCGGTGACAATCTGCTTGGCTTGCTGGAGTCGCGCCTCGACAACGTAGTTTATCGCTTCGGTATTGCTAGCACACGTCGTGCGGCTCGCCAGTTGGTGTCACACAAGCACATCACTGTGAACGGCGAAGTAGTAAATATTCCTTCGTATAAGCTTCGTCCTGGTGACCAGGTTGGCGTACGCGAGAAGTCAAAGTCACTAGAAGCAATTACCACTAGCCTGACTGTTCGCAACTCGCGTCAGTTCTCGTGGCTGGAGTGGGATGGCAAAGACATGGTGGGTAAGTTCACCAACATGCCGTCGCGTGAGTTGATTCCGGAGAAGATTTCGGAGCAGCTTATCGTCGAATTGTATTCGAAGTAATAAGGCACTTAGTGCGGCCTGGGCTTGGCTCGGGCCGCATTTGTGCTAACCCTACCCCTGGCTCATTCCCGGTGGGGGCAAGGAGTCTGAAAATTACAACAGACTGGTTTTGGGGAACTTAGCAAGCCTTGGCTTGCTTTACTTTTAAATAACTAAATGCCCCACATATGTCAATCTTAGCTTTTCAGATGCCGGAGAAAGTGGTGATGGAGAAATCCGACGACTTTACCGGAACGTTTGAATTCAAGCCTCTGGAGAAGGGCTACGGCGTCACAATCGGAAACGCGCTACGTCGCATTCTCTTGTCATCGCTAGAGGGCTTCGCCATCACGTCGGTGCGCACAACTTCAGTGTTGCACGAGTTTTCGACGATTGAAGGGGTGATTGAGGATATGTCCGAAATCATCCTTAACCTTAAGCAGGTGCGCTTCAAGAAAATTAGCGACGCCATTGAGGACAAGATTACGGTGCGCATAAGTGGACAAGATACGTTCACAGCAGGTGACATCGGTAAGTTTGCTGTAGGCTTTCAGATTCTAAATCCAAAACTGGTTATTTGTAATCTGGATTCGGCTAAAGACCTAGAGTTTGAATTAACCATCAACCGGGGCCGGGGCTACGTACCGGCCGATGAGAACAAGCCGAACGACCAAGTTTTTGGGCAAATCGCGATTGATGCTATCTACACGCCTATTAAGAACGTGAAGTATAGTATTGAGAACACGCGGGTAGAGCAGAAAACTGACTACGAGCGCTTGCTGATTGAGATTCAGACGGATGGTTCTATTCACCCGGAGGAAGCACTAAAAGGTGCAGCTAACATCTTAATTCAGCATTTCATGTTGTTCTCGGACAGCACGATACAACTCAGTGGCAATCGTCCAGCTGTGGCTGAGCCGATTGATGAAGAGACGCTGGCTATGCGTAAGGTGTTGAAAACTTCGCTCGGCGAGATGGACCTTTCGGTACGCGCTTATAACTGCTTGAAGGCAGCTGACATCAAGACGCTTGGCGAGCTAGTGCAGCTTGATATGGCCGACATGATGAAGTTTCGCAACTTCGGTAAGAAGAGCTTGACCGAGCTGGAAAATCTCGTGGAAGAGAAGGGTCTTCACTTCGGTATGGACTTGAGCAAGTATCGTTTAGACGAAGACTAGGCGAATTATTGAGGGTTAATTGCTAGTTGTTGCTTTTCGGGCAACAGCGGCAATTAACCCTCAACTTTTTAGAAATTATTACTTAACAATCCTTTTTCACTCGCTACGCCCTCGGGGCTGGGGTTCTAATGAGGCTTTTTAGCCCGCCGTGGTCCTGGTCCGCAAGCGTAGCATTTAACCAATTTGTCCGATGAGACACGGTAAAAAAATTAACCACTTGGGCCGCACCGCCGCCCACCGCAATGCGATGCTGTCGAACATGGCTTCATCGCTAATTCTTCATAAGCGCGTTTCGACGACGGTAGCTAAGGCCAAAGCCTTACGCCAGTTTGTAGAGCCGCTACTGACTAAGGCTAAGGACGACACAACGCACTCGCGCCGTACGGTATTTGCTACCCTGCAAAACAAGGAAAGCATCAAGGAGCTGTATGGCGAAGTAGCTGGCCGAATTGCTACCCGTCCTGGTGGCTATACCCGCATTTTAAAGCTGAGTGCTACCCGCAGTGGTGACAACGCGGATATGTGCGTAATTGAATTGGTTGACTTCAACGAAACGCTGCTCGAAGCTAAGAACGCTACGGAGGCTAAGTCTACTACTACCCGTCGTTCGCGTCGCCGTGGTGGTAAAGGCGCTGAAGGCACTAGCAACGAAGCGGGTACTTCGGCAGCTGAAGTAACTTCGGCTACGGAAGCGCCTGCCGTTTCTCCAACGGAGGCTGAAGCTACTACGCTAGACGCACCTGCGGAAGAGACGCAGACGCCTCAAGCTTAAGCAACTAAAACCATGATGCAGAGGGGACGTGCCGGAAGGTGCGTCCCCTTTTTGTATTCAGTAATTACTACTCAACTCGCTTTAATAGCATCTGAAGGCAGGTAGCCACATGGCTGTTAAATCAATTTAGTAGAGTAACTTAAGTACTCATTCACATAGGCTCGTGCAACCTACTATTGGTTGGGTTTGTCTGTTGCTACAATCAGAAAGCTGCCGACCTTTGCGCCTTATCCAAGCTGAGTTTGCCTATGGAAGCCGTTGCGTATATCGATATTAATGCGCCGCTAGTAGAGCGGTGCCGGGTGAATGACCGCCAAGCTCAGGCAGAGCTATACCGACGCTATTCGAAGGCCATGTTTAACGCAGCGTTGCGCATAACGGGCGATTATGCGGAGGCAGAAGACGTGTTGCAAGAGTCTTTCTTAAGTGCGTTTCGAGAGTTGAGCGGGTATAAGGGCGACTCGTCGTTTGGGGCTTGGCTGAAGCGGATAGTTGTTAATAAAAGTATTAATTGCCTGCGGCAGCGGCGCTTGCAACTGGTGCCGCTTGAAGACTTTCACCATGAC
>CALMOO010000829.1 GCA_937871705.1 uncultured Hymenobacter sp. | reverse complement strand
AGAGAGAACGTAGAGCTTTAATCAATAGGGTGCAGCAAGAGGTAGAGAAAAGGTAGGAGTGAGCTATAAATGAAGCCCGCGATAATCGAGCCAAATGTAGCAGGCGGCTTGTGAGTAAAGCAATAGCCCTTGAGACAAGGCAAAAAATATTCTTTTTTGCCACACGCCAAGGCAGTGCAACAACAGCTTTCTAGTAAAATACAACCAGGTAGCGCTGAGCTGATGGGCGCTCCTTATCAGCTAGTAAAGAGCAAGTACTGTTGCCCGAGCTAATGCGGCCGGAGAGCCGGCACTCGCTCGTTGGTAAAGATACTTACCAAGATAGCGGCTGCGCAATACCCTAGCAAAAAAGTATCTGTGGCTCGAGCCAGCCGTATAGATAAGCGCCGCCCTGCCAGAAGGGTGCTCGTAATTACTTTCCCGTGCTTACCTACCTCGCGCTGCATTATTGGGCTGGCTCCGGCCAGGAATTTGACTTGCTGCGCCCGCTGCTGCCGGCCGGCACCCAGCTGCTGGCCCCCGACCTGCCGGGCTTTGGCCAGCAAGCGGCCCCAGCCGGCTTCGACTACTCCGTTAAAAGCTACGTTGATTGGATAGCGGAGTTTATTGCTGATAATCAATTAACTGAGTACGTCGTTATCGGCCACAGTATGAGCGGCAAATTTGCGCTGGCCTTGGCCGCCCGCCAGCCGGCGGGGCTGCGCGGGCTGGTGCTGGTGGCGCCCTCGCCGCCTACCCCCGAGCCCATCAGCAACCAAGGGCGGGCAGCTAGCCTGGCAGCCTACGGCAAGCGCGAAGAAGCGGAAAAGACGTTTCTAGTAATCACCAACCGCTTGCTGACCAAGCCTATTCACCAAGCGATAGTGCGCGACAACCTGCGTACCAGCCACGCCGCCTGGGATGCTTGGCTGACCACTGGCTCGAAGGAAGACATCTCGGCCCTGATGCCCGCCATCCGGGTGCCGTGCCGGCTGCTGGTGGGCGATGCCGACCGCGCCATTCCGCTGGCTGCCCAGCGCCGCCAGACGCTGCCGCTGCTGCCGCCCGGCTCGGAGCTGACGGTGGTGCCGGGCGCTGGCCACCTGCTACCGCTGGAAGCGCCCGAAAGCCTGCGCGCCGCGTTGTAAAGCCTTGCTATTGCGTATGACCTACCAAAACCCCGTCCTTGACACTGACTTTCCCGACCCTAGCGTGCTGCGAGCGCCCGATGGCTACTATTACGCCTACGCCACTCAAACCAAGCGAGCCGGGCAGATACTTAACTTCCAGATAGCGCGCTCCACTGACTTAGTTACGTGGGAATATTTAGGCGAAGCCCTACCCCACAAGCCCAACTGGGCCGCTACTAGCCAGCGCTTTTGGGCGCCCGATGTGAGCCGCCACCCCGATGGCCGTTACCTCATGTACTACTCGGCGCAGCCCAACGACCCCGCGGCCGGCCTGTGCCTAGGCGTGGCCATCGCCGAGCGGCCCGCAGGACCTTTCCGCGACAGCGGCCAACCGCTGCTGGCGGGCGGCCCCGGCTTCGAAAATATCGACCCCATGCGCTTCGTGGACCCTGCCGATGGGCGGCAGCTGCTGTTCTGGGGCTCGGGCTTTGGGCCGCTGCGGGTGCGCGAGCTGGCGCCTGATGGGCTGAGCTTCGCCAAAAACTCGGTGGCGCAGGTGGTTATTGAGCCGCGCCTGGCCGGCGACCCAAGTCCCTACGGCCACCTTATCGAGGGCAGCTGGGTGCATTTTCGCAATGGCTGGTATTATCTCTTCTACTCGGGCGATAACTGTTGCGGCCCCGATGCGCGCTACGCCGTGCTGGTGGCCCGCGCTCGCCAGGCCACCGGCCCCTACCAAACGCTGGCGCAAGCCACCGGCACGGCCGGTACCATCCTCACTGAAAACGACCGCTGGCAGGGCCCCGGCCACAACTCGGTTATCACGGACGCTACCGGCCAGGATTGGCTGCTTTACCACGCCATCGACCGCCAGCAGCCCACCTTCGACGCCATCAATGACGAGCAGGGCTACTCGCGCCGCGTAATGCTGCTCAGCAAGCTCACCTACACTGCCGACGGTTGGCCACAGGTGCAGGCCTGAGTAGAGAGGGGGTAGGGGCACCTGCGTCCCTACCCCCTCTCTGCTCAGCTAATGGATTGAAGCAGTCGGCTCCAACGAATTTTGTGCAGCATATCTGCGTAGGGGTCGATAGAAAACCAGATGAGGACGGCCTTGCCCACGATGTGGTCCTCGGGCACAAAGCCCCAGAAGCGGGAGTCTTCGGAGTTGTGGCGGTTGTCGCCCATCATCCAGTAGTAGTTCTGCTGGATGGTGTAGCTGGTCAGGGGCTTGCCATTGACCTGAATCATGCCCGTCTTGCCGTCCCAGCTTACGCCCGGGTTGTGCTCGTACTGCGAGACGATTTTGTAGTAGATGGCGGCGTTGGCGGGGGTAAGGGCGATAAGCTGGCCCTTCTTAGGCACGGGCAGCGGCCCAAAGTCATCGAGCTGCCAGCGCCGCTGCACCGCACTTGCAGCCTCAGAAACGTCGAAGTCGGCCGCGTCTGGAAATAGTATTCCAACGGGCACATTGGCGCCAGTCACGGTGAGCGCCTGCACGTAGGGCTGCCGGCGAAAGTAGGCGGCTACGCCAGCTGGGCAGCTGATAATGAACCCCGCCTTGTGCGTTTCGGGGTCGGTAACTGCCGCTGGAATGCCGTCGGGCTGGGTGTAGTCTACTACCCCCTGCTCGTGCAGCGCCTGGCGCACCTCATCGTTGGGCTCGGCCACCTGCATGAAGTACGTAGTCTGCGGGCGGCCGCCAATGGCGCCGGGCTGACCGTTTAGATATACCTGGCCGCCTTTGATGGCGATGGTGTCGCCAGCTACCGCGATGCAGCGCTTGATGAGGTGCGTGCGCAAATCGGCCGGATACTCGCTTTCGTGCGGCACGTGAAAGACCACCACGTCGTTGCGCTTGATGGAACTGAAGCCCGGAAAGCGGTACGTCGGCAGTTGAATCAGGTCGGAGTAGCTCTTGATGCCTAGCACGGGCACCGTTTGGTGCGTGAAGGGCACCTGCAAGGGCGTTTGCGGGGTGATGGGGCCGTAGTGCAGCTTGCTCACAAACACGTAGTCGCCCACCAGCAGCGAGGGTTCCATGCTTTCTGAGGGAATGGTGTAGGCCTGCACCGCCGACCAGCGGACGAGGGTAGCCACCACTAGGGCGAAAACCAGCGACTCGCGCCACTCGCCAAGCTTGCTTTTGGGAGGCCCTGGGGTTTCGCTCGCGCGAGTGTGTTTAGTAGGAAAAAAGGCCATGAAAGAAGACAGTAGGTTAGCAACGTGCTAGCTACTAATGTCCTGAGACAGCTCTTTAGTATGTAAGTACTTGAAAATATTATTTATTTTACTTACTGCTGCAACGACAACGGAATCAACTTTCCTACCCTCTCTATTCCAGCGAACGGCTTCGGAAGAGGATGTAACCCAAATGCCCGTACACCGAAAAGCGGTGGTTTGGGTCGTCGTAATACACGGCGTGCACGGCCAGCGGCCCCACCGGCGTCGTAAAAATGAGGCCCGTCGAGCCCGTGAGATACGGCCGGCTGACGCGGCGGCGTACCTGAGCCAGTTGGTCATTGTCGGCCAATTCATCAAAATTTACGTGCGCGTATATCTCCGAGCGCCACTCAAAGCTCCCGAAGAAAGGCTGCGTATAGCGCAGCCCTGCTGCCACGTAGCGCGGCGAGCGGTAGTTATCCAGAAACAGCGTGCGCGAATCGACAAGCGGCGCAAACACCGGCGCGCTCGTCAAAGACGAGCGGTAGTTGAGGAAGCGGCCCTGGCCGCTGGCCACCATTTCCCCAAAATAGCCCCAGGTCTGCTTGTCGCTTTTGAGGGGGTAGTAGCGCTCGTAGGTGGCCCGCAGCTGCAGCCAGTCGTGGTGGCGGCTGGTTTCGGTTTGGAGCAGCGAGGTGGTGCCGGGCGTGAACAGCTCCGTGCCCGTGACGCCGCGCAGCGTTACCACGTAGCGCCGCCCGGCCGTAGCGTACTGCTTGCGATTGAGTGAATTGCGGTCGAAGCGAATGGCGCTCGTAGCGCCTCTAAATGAGGTGCGGGCTAGCACGTCGGTCGAGTTAATATCGCTGGTGTTCGAGTAGTTGTCTACGTTGTAGAACGCGCCTACATCCAGCACCACCCGCGAGCGGTAGCGAGGCGAAAACCCGATTAGGCCGCCCACTTTGGTGTCTTGCTGCCGCACCTGGGTGTTTTCCACATCGCGCCCCAGCAGGTTGCCCGTGTTCTGGT
>CALMOO010000828.1 GCA_937871705.1 uncultured Hymenobacter sp. | reverse complement strand
CCAGGAAGTCGTCAAGCACAGCAACGAAAGCAACTTCGTCTACAATGCCGGGGCGCTGATGGTCAGCAAGCGCCGCATGGACGGCTTCACGCCCGAGCAGCGCTTTTTTCTGAGCTGGGCCCAGCTGCGCCGCCAAAACATTCGGCCCGAGGCCTTGCGCCAGCAAATTCAGACCGACCCACACTCGCCAGGCCAGTACCGCACCATCGGGCCGATTATGAATATGCCCCAGTTTCAGGCGGCCTTTGGGTGCAAGGAGGGCGATAAGATGACGCGCACGGCGGCGGATAGGGCAGTTATCTGGTAGCCTAAACAGGACGCTTTTTGGGCACTACCCCCCACTGCAAAGGGGACACCAGCCGCGGCTGGTGTCCCCTTTTTGCTGGCCAAGAGCAGCACGGCTCAGAACGAATTAACAACATTAAGGCATCGCCGCCTATCACAAACGTTTGCCGGACCTATCAGAAACGTTTGCTATAGAACCAATAGCTATTCGCTTATAAAACAAGCATTTATTGAATGACGCGCAAGTTAACTTTCGTGCATTAAGCAGCAGAACACCCGGGTTTTTGCCTAGGTATCGGCTCATCTTTTCTCCCACCCTACCCCCCCTCTTCACTATGAAGAAACCTCAACGCATAGTAGTTGCGCTGCTGGCCGCGCTCGGCAGCCACTTCACCCTTTTGGCCCAAAATGCGCCCGTGGTGGTTGAGGCCGAAACAGGCACTTCGACTGCTCCCGTCGTTACGGGAGCAACTGTAGGTGACTGGGCAGTTGTGACGGCGCCCGCAGTGGGCACCGTGCCGGCCGTGACGTACGTTACGAGCAAAACTGATGTAGCCTCCGTGCCCGGCGGCGCCTCGGCGCCCGGCACAGCCGCCCGCGTGCTGACGTACACCGTCACCTTTCCTGGCGCGGGCACCTACGACCTCTACGCCCGCATGCGGGTTGGGGCGGGCGCTGGCAACGACGACAGCTATTTCTACGCCAAGACATTCGGCACGAAGGACTTCGCGGTGACTAGCACCGGCTGGGTAAACGCCAACGGCCTCTTCAACGTGGGCTACACCGGGGGTACTAGCGCCGTAGATGGCGGCGGCCCCGGCAGCACCGGCGTTTGGAAATGGGTTGATATGTCGAAGTTTACGGTGAATGGCAGCGCCGCCACGACGTTTACAGTAGCGGCGGGCGCCCTCACGCAGACCTTCCAAATTGGGGCTCGCGAAGACGGACTCGACATCGATAAGTTCGTGTTTGGCACTTCCGGGTTGGCGTTTACGGTGGCTCATCTCGATGCGGGCCAAAAAGGCTCGGTGCCTGCGCCACCGTTTATTCCGAGTGGGGCGCCGCTGGCTACGGGCAAGTCTAAGTACCTGGGCAGTGCTTACAGCACGGCGCAGTCGCCCTTTTTCACGAACTACTTCAACTCGGTGACGCCCGAAAACGGCGGCAAATGGGGCAGCGTGGAAGCTACCCGCGGCACCTTCAACTGGGCCGACCTGGACAGCGCCTACAACCGCTGCGCTAAAATCGGGGGCGTCTTTCGGATGCACAACCTGGTTTGGGGCTCGCAGCAGCCTACTTGGCTTAAGGGCTTGTCGGACGCCGACCAGCTGACCGAAATTAACAATTGGTATAAAGCTGTTGCCGACCATTTTGCGGGCAAGAAAATCGATTTTATCGACGTGGTCAATGAGCCCATTCACACGCCGCCGACCGGGCTGGTTACGGTAGGGTCTGCGATGATGCCGACGGGCAGCCCCGACCCGGCCGGTGGTGCCTACATCAACGCGCTGGGCGGCACTACGACGCTGGCCAATGGCACCATTCAGTATAATTGGATAATCAAATCATTCCAGCTTGCCCGCCAGTATTTCCCGGCTTCTAAGCTGGTACTCAACGAGTATAGCGTGGAAAACGACGGCAACAGCGCGCGGCTATATGCCACCATGATTACGCAGCTCAAGGCGCTCAATCTTATCGATGGGGTAGGCATTCAGGGCCACGCGTTCTCTACCAAGGGCACCCCCGTTACGACGCTGAAAGCCAACCTGGACATCGTGGCCGCGCCCGGCGTGCCGCTCTACATCACGGAGTACGACTCGGATGCCCTCGATGCGGGCGGCGTAAATAGCGACGCGGTGCAGCTGGCCGAGTACCAGCGGGTGTTCCCGCTGTTTTGGGAGTATCCGGCCGTGAAGGGCGTGACGCTGTGGGGCTTCCGGCCGGGCCACTGGCGCACGGCGCAGGGCGCCTACCTCGTGAACTCCGACAACACCGAGCGCGCGGCCATGACGTGGCTGCGCACCTACATCCAGAACACGACGCTGGGCACCAAAGCGGCTTCGGCGGCAAGCGCAGCGATGTTCCTGTACCCCAATCCGACCCACGAGGGCACCGTTTCGCTGAGCCTACCCCCTACCCTGAACCAGCAAGCCATTGAAGTATCACTGCTTAATACGCTGGGCCAGACGGTAGTGCACCAAGTCCTACCCCCCTCTGCCAATGCTGGGCGGTTGCTGCCGCTGCCGGGCGTAGCCCGCGGGCTCTACACCGTGCGGCTGCAAACCAGCACCGGCGTATTTAGCCAGCGCCTGACTTTGGACTAGGCATTCTATTGGCTTACTAGCTTTTTTGCAGCCCCCTGGCATAGCTTGCCAGGGGGCTGCTTTTTGGAGAGAGGCAAGGGCTTGGCCTCCGGCGGGGGGTAGGCGGCCGCGAAGTATGCGGTAAAAGCTCCTGGATTAAGCTACTTTCGCTTTTCACTTTCTTTATGCTGCGCAACCTACTCCTACCCCTCCTTGCCTGGCTGCTACTGGTTTGCCCAGCGGCGGCTCAGTCCATCTACTCGGCCACCGACCCGCTGGCGCACACGTTTTCCATCGTCGCCCGCGACCCCAAGACCGGCGAAATGGCCGTGGCTGTGCAGAGCCACTGGTTTTCGGTCGGCACGTCCGTGAGCTGGGGCGAGGCGGGGGTAGGCGTGGTGGCTACGCAGTCGTTTACTAATAAGTCATTTGGCCTGAGAGGCTTGGCTTTGCTGAAAAGCGGAAAGTCGGCCCAACAGGCGCTCGACGAATTGCTGGCCAACGACGAAGGCCGCGACGTGCGCCAGGTCGCCATTCTCGACAACCAAGGCCGCGTGGCGACGCACACCGGCAAAAAATGCGTCGATATGGCCGGCCACCAGTAGGGTAATCAGTTTTCGGTGCAAGCCAACATGATGCTCAACAACACGGTGTGGGGCGCCATGGCTAAAGCCTACGAAGCCAACGCAACCCTACCCCTCGCCGAGCGCGTGCTCGCTGCCCTCGACGCGGCCCAGGAC
>CALMOO010000827.1 GCA_937871705.1 uncultured Hymenobacter sp. | reverse complement strand
GCCTGGTGAGCCTACCCCTGCTGGCGCAGCAAGCCCCCAAAAAGCCGCTCGACCACTCGGTCTACGACCAGTGGCAAACCGTTGCGCATCAGCGCATCAGCAACAACGGCAAGTACGTGCTCTTCGAGGTGAAGCCGCAGCAGGGCGATGGCGTGCTGCACCTGGCCACCACCGCCAACCAGACGCTGCGGCTGGTGAGCCGCGGCGACTCGGCGCTCTTCACCGCCGACTCCAAGTTTGCGGTGTTCACCATCAAGCCCCGCTTTCAGGACACGCGCCAGGCCAAGATTAAAAAGAAGAAGCCCGACCAGATGCCCAAAGATTCGCTGGGCATCTATGCCTTCGCCACCAAGAAGCTCACCAAGTACGCCGACGTAAAATCGTTTCAGTTGGCTGAAGAGGCGCCCGTGCTGGCCTTCCTGGCCACGAAGCCGCCGGTGAAGGATTCGGTTAAAAAAGCGCCCGTCGATACGGTGAAGAAAATCACTAATCGGCTGCTGGAAACCAATAAGGAAGGCGCTCTGCTCACCGTCATCAACCTGCGCACGGGTGGCGTGCGCACCTTCGAGGCCGTCACCGATTACCAGGTCAGCAAGCCGGGCAACAAGGTGGCGTTTGCGGTGGCCGCACCTAAAAATAACAAGGCTATCAAGTCGGGCTTGTTTGTGTACGACCTAGCTACCAATAGTTTGCGCCAGCTAAGTGGGGGTAGGGGCGTGTACAAAAACCTGGCTTTCGACGACGCGGGCAAGCAGCTGGCCTTCACCGCCGAGAAGCACCCCGAAAAGGCGTTGGTCAAGCCTTTCAGCCTTTATTATGCCGATTTTGGGGCCGACAGCGCCAAAATCATTCTAGCACCGAGTGCGCTGGTGCTGAAAAAAGGCTGGTCGCCGAGCGGCTTCGGCAAAGTGTTTTTCAGCGACAGCGGCGAGAAGCTCTTTTTCGGCACCGCGCCCGACCCCATTCCGCAAGACACGACGCTAGTCGATTTTGAGCACGCCAAGCTCGACATCTGGAACTACAAAGACGACTACCTGCAACCCATGCAGCTCAAGACGCTCAAGAAGGATTTGCAGCGTAACTACTTGGCCGTCATTTATCCGCGGCAAGCCAACAAGTTTATCCAGCTCGAAGACGAGTACCTGCGCGACTCGTTTGTGGCCGAAAAAAACGACGCCGAGTACGTGCTGGCCGTGACCGACACCGCCAAGCGCGTGGCCATGCAGTGGGAGGGCAACACCCTGAAACAGGCCTACTTGGTATCGACGCGCACCGGCGAGCGCCTGGCCATCAACCCCAAAGCAGCCAAAAGCCGGTTTCAGATTTCGCCGCTCGGCAAGTACGTGGTTTGGTACGATTACACTTCCAAAAACTGGTTTTCGTATGCCGTCGCCACCCGCAAAACCACCAACCTGACCGCCAAGACGGGGGTAGCGTTTGCGGACGAGGAAAACGACTCGCCCGACGACCCGCAGCCCTACGGCATCGCGGCCTGGAGCAAGGACGACGAAGCCGTGCTGGTGTTTGACCGCTACGATATCTGGAAAATCAACCCCCAAACCGGCGTGGCTTCCAACTTCACGCAGGGGGTAGGGCGCCGCGGCAAACTCATATTCCGCTACCGCCTGCCCGTCGAAAAGCAGAAGTTTATCGAGCCCAAAGCCGACCTCTGGCTGCTCGTGCAAAACGAAACTACCAAGCAGTGGGGCTACTACCAGAAGAACCTGGCCAGCACCAAAGCGCCGCAGCTGGCCGTGCTGGCGCCCTACGGCTACTCGCCGCTGATTCAGGCCAAAAACGCCCCGGTTTTTGTGTACACCAAGGCCAACGTGAGTCACCCGGCCGACCTCTACGCCAGCCGCGACCTGCAGCACGAAACCCAGCTGAGCGCCATCAACCCGCAGCAAAAAGACTACAACTGGTTCACGGCCGAGCTCGTGCACTGGACCACGCCCAAGGGCCACGCTGCCACCGGCGTGCTCTACAAGCCCGAGAATTTTGACCCGGCCAAGAAGTACCCGATGGTGGTATATTTCTACGAAAAGCTCTCCGACGGCTTGTACAAGTACACGGCGCCCGCGCCTACCCCCTCGCGGCTCGACATTGCCTTGTTTGCCAGCAACGGCTACCTGGTGTTCACGCCTGATATCAGCTACACTATCGGCGAGCCTGGCCCGTCGGCCGTGGAGTTTGTGAACTCGGGCGTCGATGATTTAAAGAAAAATGCCTGGGTCGATGCCGCGCACATCGGCTTGCAGGGCCAGAGCTGGGGCGGCTACCAGGTGGCCTACCTCATCACCCAAACCAATATGTACGCCGCCGCCTGGGCCGGCGCGCCGGTCGTAAACATGACCTCCGCCTACGGCGGCATTCGCTGGGAATCGGGCCAGAGCCGGCAGTTTCAGTACGAGCGCACCCAGAGCCGCATCGGCGGCACCTTGTGGGAAAAGCCCGAAGTCTACATCCGCAATTCGCCGCTGTTTTCGCTGCCCAAGGTGCAAACGCCGGTCGTCATCATGTCGAACGATGCCGACGGGGCCGTGCCCTGGTACCAGGGCATTGAGATGTTTACCGACCTGCGCCGCCTGGGTAAGCCCGTCTGGCTGCTGCAGTACAACGGCGAGGCCCACAACCTGGTGAGGCGCGAAAACCGCAAGGATATCTCCATCCGCGAGCTGCAGTTCTTCGACCACTACCTCAAAGCCGCCGCCGCCCCCGTGTGGCTGGAAAAAGGCGTGCCCGCCGTCGAAAAAGGCCGCAACTGGGGCCTGGAGGTTTCAAGTAAATAATGCTTTAACGCAGCCCGAGCGCATGCCCACTCGCCCTACCCCCTTGCTTTTTCAAAGAGGGGTAGGGTGCGTGGGCATGCGCTCGGGCTGCCCGTTTTGAGGTAGCTAAGAATACAGGTGCACGAGCCTACCCATGCGAGGCTACTGCCGAGTTGCTTAAACATATAATTAAGCTTATGTTTGTAATTGAAGTAGATTAGGCAATAAATCTACCCGAGGCGCAACGCTGCTCAACCAGCAACTCGCGCCAACAAGCGTGCCGCCCGCGCCCCGTACGTAGTGCAGTCTGCCAGAGGCTTCCTTCTCGCTACTGCGGCGCTTGCCACTTATCGATTTAAAGCTAACTACTCCCTCATGTTGCGTTTTTGCAGAATTATCGAAGCCGGTGGCAACCAGTTCTTGTTGCGCGCTGCCAACCAGACGCCCCTTGTCGGCCTCAACCTGCCCAGCGGCCCTACCACCGTGCTCACCATTGATGCGGCCATCACCATGCCCGACGGCTCGGACTGGTACAATGTGCGCGCCGCGTTGCACATGCCCAACCAAGTGGCCTTGCTTCAAGGGTTGGAGTGCTTTACCAAGGAGCATGCCCGC
>CALMOO010000826.1 GCA_937871705.1 uncultured Hymenobacter sp. | reverse complement strand
TGCTGTGGCCGTGCGCGGTGTCGATGCTGATAATATCCACGCCCGCTTCGTGCAGGGCGGCCACGCGCTGAAGCAGGTCGGCCGTGACGCCCACGGCGGCGCCCACGCGCAGGCGCCCGAGCTGGTCTTTGCTGGCTTGCGGCGTGCGGCGGCGCTTACGAATGTCCTTGTAGGTCATCAGGCCGGTGAGGCGGCCTTCGGGGTCTACCAGGGGCAGCTTGTCAACCTTCTTGTCTTGCAGCATGTCCTCAGCGGCTTGCTGGTCGATGCCGGCGGGCGCCGTGACGAGCCGCGAGAGCGGCACCATTATCGTAGTAACCAGCCCCGTAAAATCCTTCTCAAAGCGTAAATCGCGGTTAGTGAGAATGCCGACCAAGCGGCGGTCTTCCTCAATTATCGGAATGCCGCCGATGCTATGGTGGCGCATCAACTGGCGGGCATCGGCCAGCGTAGCGGTGGGGGGTAGGGTGAAGGGGTCCTGGATAAGGGCCGACTCGGAGCGCTTGACGCGGCGCACCTGGTTGGCCTGGGCCTTCACGCTCATGTTCTTATGAATGATGCCTAGCCCACCGGCCTGCGCCAGCGCAATGGCCATGTCGGCCTCGGTCACGGTGTCCATGGCGGCCGAGATGAGGGGTAGGTGCAGCCGAATGCGGGCCGTGAGCTGGGTGCCGGGGTCGCAGTCGCGGGGTAGCACCTCCGAGTAAGCGGGCAGCAGCAGTACGTCGTCGTAGGTCAGAGCCTCGAAGGCGATTTTGGGGGTGGCGTAGTCGGCCATAGCAACAGGGGGTTTGACAGAAAACCTTATTGCCAGACAAATATACGGCGGCCCAGCCTGATAGCCGCTTTGCTACCTCAAATGAAGCGCCAAACGTTCTGGCACAGTATTCGTTTAGGTACAAGTGTTCTTAGGATTTTCCTAGACCTTCCTACTTAATTAATTTTGCCATGCTAGCTGTTCTGTTTCGCCGAATCGTTCCCCTCCTCGTTGTTGGTGGGCTTTCTTTAACCATGACTTCGTGCGTTGTGCACGAGCGTGACTACGGCCGCCGCGGCTACGACCACCACGACCACCACCGGGATTATGGCTACCGCCACGACCGTTATTAGCAAGTAGTAAAATAGCTACTGCAAAAGCCGCTTCCGAGCCCGGAAGCGGCTTTTTGTTTGATAAGATGCAGTAAGTTAAAGGCTTGGCTAGCCTGGCAGCTCGGCGCCCTCGCCGGTGGCGGGGCGGCCCTGCGCCGACGCGTAGTGCCGGTGCAGCCAGCTGCTGAGGCCACTGAGGCCCGGCATCAGCACGCGCTCGGTGATGTTGGCTTGGTCGAGCTTGTCGCGCACTTCCCACTTGAGGCGGGCCGGAATGCGGATGCGAAAAAATAGCTCGGGCCGCTCGGCCAGCCAGTTGTGCAGCAAGGCCTGCGGGGTGCTCATAAGCGAAAACAGCGCGTACTGGTGCACAATGCGCGCATCGAGCGAGGGCGGCTCCAAAAACAGCACGAACGGCTCGGCCTGCAAGTCTTGCAGCGAGGCCAGCGAAGCCGCCGCCGGCACCAGCAGCTCGGAGGTGAACACGTTGGAGCCCTCGCGGGCCAGCACGTCTTGCAGGGCGGGCGGCAGCTGCTCGGCGGCTTTCACGTAATTGAGGGCCCAAATAATGCCATCCTGGTGGTAGGCGTGCAGGTCGTCGGTGGCAAAATGCAGCGCCACGTAAGGCGAATACGTCCAGTCGAGCAGGCGGGTGGGCAGGCCGTGGTGCTGCGCCAGGGCCAGCCAGTCCCAGACGGTGGCGCTGGGCGGCGTAGTCGTATCGCGGGCGTATTTGCGAAAGTTGCGCAGCAGGTGGTGCTCCAGCTCGTGGTAGTCGCCGCCCAGTCGTTGCAGGCTGGTACTGAGCGTGTAGCCAAAGCTGCGCATGCCCCGGTACACAAACGGCGAGCGGTAGCGCCCAAGGCGGGCATCCCAGGTTTCGCGAAAAACCAGGTCTTGCAAATGCTGCCAGCTTTGAGCCTCGAAGTCGTTGGCAGTGTAGGAGGGGGTAGGCGCGGACATAAGGCTAGTAGTGAGGGGTAGGGCGCTTACTCACGCGTTTGCGAGCGCCGCGCGGCAATATTCTCTTTGTCATTGGGTTAGCAACCTAATTTCCTAGAAAAATTGCCGCGTGGCGCTCGCGAGGACAAGCTATTTAAAAATCTAGCTCGGGAAGTCCGCCCCGTTGCCGATGTGGGCATACTGCTCCACTTCCTTCGTGATGGTGGCAAACTTGTCGAGCGCGCCCTTCACGGCAGCTTTGCCCAGGGGCAGGTGCAGCGGCGGGTTTTCCATACGCACTAAGTCGAACATAGCCTGGGCGGCGCGCACGGGGTCGCCGGGCTGCTGGCCGCTGTAGCCCTGAATATCGGCCATATTCTTGCCGGCCGTGGGGCGATAGTCCTCAATAGCGGGCTCGGTGAAAGTAGCCGAGCGGCCGGCCCAATCGGTGCGGAAGCCACTGGGCTCCACATTGGTAACGTGAATGCCGAGCGGCGCCACCTGCGCGGCCAGGCTTTCGCCGATGCCTTCGAGGGCAAATTTGGAGCCGTTATAAATCCCTACCCCCGGAAAAGCGCGCAAGCCGCCAATGCTCGTGATGTTGAGGATGTGGCCGCTCTTGCGCTGGCGCAGGTGGGGCAGCACCGCCCGCAGCACCCGTAGCGGCCCAAATACGTTGATGTCGAACTGCCGCTGCACCTCAGCATCAGGCACTTCCTCAATGGGGCCCATCGAGCCGTAGCCGGCGTTGTTCACCACTACATCGATATAGCCGAGCGCCGCAATGGCGTCGGCTACGGCCTGCTGCACCTGCGCTTCGTCGGCTACATCGGCCACGAAGCCGCGGCCGTTGGCGCCGGCTTTTTTAGAAAATTCATCGGCCTGCGCTTGCTGGCGGAAAGTAGCGGCTACTTTGTCGCCCTGCGCAAGGGCCAAATCGGCCAGTGCTGCCCCGAAACCGGTGCTAACGCCGGTTATAAACCAGTTTTTAGACATGAAAAGAAGGTAGTGAGGTATTTAAAGTAAGACGATGCACTAGCCTAAAAAGTCGAAATCAGGACTCCTAGCGGGGCAATATTGCTGACGATTCGGCTCCAACTAGTCGCATTCTCTTCCCATCAAGACGCTTAAAGCTTCGGTATTGTTTACCCCAACTGGCGGTTGGTCCAGCGCTTTTCTGCCAGCAGCCCAAAAGTTCGTGAGCGCCTACTCCACCACGTGGATACTATCATATTACGCGAGCACTAAGGCACTAAGTGGGAGTCTTCTGCAAAAATGCTTGTATTCAAGAACGTATTAGCTCATCATCAATCTAGTTAATAAGCAATTAGCGAATGAGTATTAATTCTGGCATAATATACTAGCCCAACTTTTTATATACTACCAGATGAACTACTTGTACTCAGGGTCGCCATTCTAGGACGTTCCAAGGCGTTTTTTGGTGAGCTTAGTTGGCATGTGCTCCATTGGTTTATCTGGCCACGGATGACGGGGGTAGCGGCCTTTCAAATCCTTGCGCACCTCGAAATAGCCTTTCTCCCAGAAGCTGCGCAAATCGCGCGTTACTTGTGCTGGCCGCCCGCCGGGCGAGAGCAAATGCAGCAGCAACGGCACCTGGCCGGCCGCCACAGTCGGCGTTTCCGTGAGGCCAAATAGCTCCTGGAGCTTCACAGCCAGCACCGGCGCGGCGGGGTCGCTGTAGTCGAGCGTAACGTGCGAGCCGCTGGGTACTTCGAGCGCGGCTGGTGCCAACCGGTCTAGCTCATGGCGTTGAAGCCAGCCGCCGGGCAGCCGCGCTAGCAGCGGCTCCGTAAGGTCGAGACGTTGCACCTGCTCGAGGCTGCGCAGCCCCGCTAAGTGTGGCCCCAGCCAGTGAGGCAAATTGGCCGCTAAAGCTTCGTCGGCAAATGATAGCCAGGCCTCGCCCCCGATAAGCTGGTGCAAAAACTCGAGTCGTTGCTGAAGCTGCCGGGCGCTGGCCGTCCAGTTCAGCTTTCCTACCCCCTCTTCTTGCAAGTAGCCCAGCAAGGCCTGCGCTACCAGTGCAGCATCGGGCTGGCCAATAGTGCTTTCGGCGAGCAGCAGGGCGCCCAGGCGGCGCACGCGGCGGCCCGCTACGCGTTGGGTGCTGGCGTCGTAGCGCACTTCATCGGTGGTGGTAATTTGCCCGGCGAAAGCCATTTCTAACTCTTCATGGTCGAGGGGTGCGGCCAGCGTGGCGCGGGGCGCCGCGGCAGTGCCTGCCAAATAAGCCACCGCGAAAAAAGTAGCTTGCGGGTCAACATCTTCCG